>JAISAX010000744.1 GCA_031266495.1 Opitutaceae bacterium | reverse complement strand
GGATCGGGATCGCCCCCCCGCCCTCTCCTTCCCTCCGCTGGATCGGTGTGTCACCGAATATCCGATACACCGGAACGGTTCCCCGCATCGTGCGCGTCTGGCTGGAAACCCCTGAAGGCATCCCCCGGCGCATCCTCGGCCACGCGGTGATCGCGAGGGAAAGTCCTCCCCAGTGGCTCCGCCTGCGTCCCGGAGAAAGCGAAAAAAACCTTCTCCTCCGCATCGAACCCGAAGAACCGGGACAACCTCCCATAACCCCCGAAACCCTGGACATCCTGCTCCGGGACCGGACGCAGCTTCCCGGCTCTCTCCCCTCTCCTCCACGCACCTGATAAAAACGCTCCCGAATGTAAAAAAGCGGGTATTTTGCCCCTTGACAATTCAACGTCGAATTATTGATTCCCTGCCCAACTTCACCAAACCGTTTGCCTGCACAAACACCAATAACATCATGTATTCCCTCCCCGGACATGAAGCGGATCAAGCGCATCAAAGGCCCATTTCTGAGAGGATACGGAGCTTCGCTCCGTATCCTCTCAGGTCTTCACGTGAAGACCGCCGCCGTTTCGACGCCTTCACGCTTATCGAGTTACTGACGGTCATCACCATCATCGGCATCCTTGCCGCCATCATCCTGCCCACCGCGAGCCGCGTCCGGGCCAGTGCGCGCACCGCACGCTGCATCAGCAACCTCCGTCAACTCGTCATTGCCGCGCAACTTCACGCTGCCGACAATCGCGACACGGTGGTGCATAATACCGAAAAACCCGCCGCCTCGGGCGGCACCAAAACCTGGTGCCAGATACTCGGTCCCTACGCTTACTCCGACAAACCGACGGCGATCACCTCGCTGCAGGACAAAGGCATTCGTCCGCCCGGCATCTTTGCCTGTCCCGCCGGCGCCTTTCTCATCACCGCGTCACACCAATCCGACTACGGAAAAAACTTCCTCGTCAACGGCCAGATCAACCCCGATCCGGCTGACAACAAAAACTCCGGTTACAAATACTCCCAGGTGCAACCCGCCGCGCATGTCGTCCTCTTCCTTGACGCGACCGAACGCGACTTCACCGGATTCTCCGCCAGCAAACTGGCGCTCCGGCACAGCGAAAAAGCGAACCTCGCCTACTTCGACGGCCACGTAAAAACCCGCGCTCTTCCGGAAATCCCGCTCGGCGGCGCCGAACAGAAAAAACTGCCGTGGACGCCGCAGAAGTGATTTTTCCCCCTCCTCCCCCCCCCCCCCGCCGCCTCCTCCTCCCGCCTCCCTTGTTTCATGGAACAAATCGTAACCAGAATCTCATTACACAAGCAAAACGAACATGAACTATCCGATCAACATCACGACTGTCGCGCTTCTTTCCGCCGCCGGTTTTTTCACGTATCCCGTCCACGCCCACGCGTCGGCGCCCGTTGACGTTTCCCGCGCCGCGAGCTGGACCGTATCCGAAACCGCGGACGCCGGATTTTCCGGCAACCACCATGGTTCCACGCTCGCCCCCACCGCCTCCATCTGGAGCTATTACTATCAAGCCGGTTACGCGAGTGGTTCCATCTACGCCCTCGATTCACAAAACTGGGTTGCCATGCCCTGGTCGGGTTCCAACACCCGCTTCGCCGTCAACGCCACCACCGGAGGAGCCAGCGCCGGTTACGTCCGCGCCACCGCATCCGCACTCGGCCTTTTCTGGAACCGCCCGAACAACACCTATCCCGAGGACGCCTTTCGCCCCCCCTGGCTGATTGCCGCCTACACCGCGACCGCCGATACCGCGGGCATCTACGACATTGGCGGTTCCCTCACCTGGACACTCGAAACAACAGCCGGAGCCAGTGGAGCCAGGGTAGTCATCGGCGTTGTCCGGCAAGGGACCACCACCGCCACCACTCTCGAAACACTCCTGAGTCTCTCGGACAATACACTGGCACTCGGCACCTATACCCTGTTTGACGGCAGCCCGGAAAAACCCGTTCCGACCTCTCTCACTGGCATCACGCTCAACGAGGGCGACCGGTTGTTTTTCGCACTTCGCGGCGCAAACCAGCAATACCGCACCCTCACCCTTGACGACAGCGCCCTGACGCTGACCTTCACCGCCGCCCCCGTCCCCGAGCCTGCGACCTGTGCCCTTCTTGCCAGCGTATCCATTATGCTCCTCGCCTTTCTCCGCCTCCGCCGCCCCGCGACCACTCGCGAGGCGATCTCCGGCATGGAGGAATGATCCCGCATCAATTGCCGATGCAGGCCAGCACGTCTTCCCTCGTCAGCGACGGATATTCTTCCAGCACGCTTTCGATGGAGTCACCCGCCGCGAGAAATTCCAGAACGGTGCGGGCCGTGATTCGTGTTCCCCGGATGGTGGGCTGGCCGTTGCAAATGCCCGGATCGACAACAATGCGGTTCATAGCCGATAAAAATATGCCTCCAGGCAAGAGTGTCAATTTGAACACATCCCGCCCGGGCGCATCTCAAAAACTGGACATGCAGTAAGCAAAGCTGTGGCGCGGACGTCTGCTCTACAGAAATTATACAGAGGACTGTAGAGGCACAGGGTTTCGGGAGGCCGTCAATGCTCCGTGCCGCCCTTTCCTGATTTTTAATTCTTAACTGATGTTACGCGAAGCCGGAGCCGAAGCGGATCGGGTGGCCCTCCGAGGCGCAATCCTCGGGCCACCCGATCCGCCGCTCTACAGGTTCAGGATCATGCCGTCGTAAGCGGCGTGGATGCCGTGCGGGCTCAGGGTGGCTTCCAGGTCCGGGTGGAGCAGTCCGCCGCCGTGGGAGAAATGCGTGGCCACCACCGGTGTCTCGCGGGTCAGGCAGCCGAGGGTCAGCAGTTTCTCCCGGGTCGCAAGGACGGCGGGGATGCCCATGTGGCTGCGGTTTTCCGGGGCCAGGCCGCAGGTGCAGTCGAGGATGGCTGCGTCCAGGCGGTGGCCTGCCAGCCAAGCCCAGGTTTTTTCAGGGAACCAGCCGGTGTCGTGACCGTAGAGCAGGTGTTGGCCGTTTCTTTCGATATGGAACAGGAGGCAGGTTTCCTTGGGGTCGTGGTCGGCGGGCAGCGGTATGACGGTGGCCGTCTCCGCCTCGACAGGCTCGAAGGGGTGGATCAGGTGCATGGGCAGAACGTCGGCCCGGTCAACGGTGGCGCGGAGTTTTTGCAGCACGGTTTCGTTGGCGTGGATTTGCAGGGGGTGGTCGCAGCCGCGGGCGAAGGCGGGCAGCCGTTTGCGGAGGTCGCCCGGCAACAGGTGGTCGGAGTGGGAATGGGTGAAAAAGAGGTCGCGGACCTTGGCGAGGTCCAGCCCGTCGCGCAGCAGGTGGTGGTAGGTGTCTGGCGGGAAGTCGATCTTGAGCACGTCGTCGATGAGCAGGGAGGTGCGCGTCCGGATGTTTTTGCCGCCGAGTCGGCGGGCTTCGTTGCAGGTGGCGCAGCGGCAGAAGAGCGCGGGGAACCCTTCGGAGGCGGCGGTGCCGAGAAAGTGGAGTTTCATGAGGGCGCCGCGGGGGGGGCGGGAGGTACGCGCATGACCGTCATGCCGGCGCGGGTGGCGGCTTCCTGGCCGGCCTCGGAATCCTCGAAGGCGAGGCAGCGCGCGGGGGGGATGTCGAGGCGCCGGGCGGCGAGGAGGTAGCAGTCGGGGGCGGGTTTGCGGTACTCCACGTCGTCGCCGCCGATGATGACGGGGAAGACTTCGGCGAGGCCGATCGCGGCGAGGGTTTTTATGACGACTTCGCGGCTGCTGGTGGAGGCGACGGCCAGCGGGCGGCGGCGGGCGGCGGCGGTGCGGGCAATGTCCACGATGGGGGCTATGGGGCGGATGGCGGGGAGGTTGGCGAGATAGGCCGCTTGTTTTTCCCTGGTCACGGTGCGCGGGTCGAGGGGGGGGCCGGAGTGTTGCCGGAGGAGGTCGGCCAACATGCGGGGGGGATAGCCGCCGTGGCGGCAGTATTCGGCGTAGGATATGAAGGGGAGGTCGAGTCGGGAGAGGGTGTCGGTCCACGCGTGGTAATGGGCGGGCATGGAGTCGGCGAGCGTTCCATCGCAGTCGAATATGTAAGCGTCGAAGGCGTCGGCGGGCAGCGCGAGGGTGGGCGCGAGAGTGGGCATGCGTTGCAGGGTGTAGGGATCGTTTGAATGAGCAAGGCCGCGGGCCTCTGATCAGTCGAAGGTCGAAGGTCGGAAGGTCATCACCGGCCCGCCGGAGCGGGCCATCCTTGCAAAATGCTCCGCGTAGCGGAGCCGCTGGCGACCTTCGACCTTCTGACTTTTGACAGGATGCTAGCGACGACGCGGGGCGTTCAGGAGGGCGAGGGCGAGGGCGCCGAGGGCGCAGGTCAGCGTCAGCGCGGAGGGTTCGGGGATGGCGGGGATGTCAACGAGGACGGCAAAGTTGTCCGCCCGCGCATTTGCTCCGGTGGCTTGCAGGAAGAATGTGGCGGCGGTGGGGTTGACGAATGCTTGTGCCTGGGTCAGCACGACGCTCGCGCCGGTGGGACTGATGCCATCCACCAGCAGGCTGAGTGTCCCGTACTCACCCGCAGTGGGGTCGTATTGCAGCGCCAGGGTGTGCACAGTGCTGGTACTGAACCCGGCGATTGTTCCGCTGGCAATGGCGCCGCCGTCTGTCCCTTTGTTGTAGATATACCAGCCTCCGTTTCTGGTTAGCCGCCCCATCACGTTGTTGGTGCCGTAAGCGCCGGTGGTGATGCTTTTCTGAAACCCGACAGCGACCCAACCGGTGGTGGTGGCGGTAAATTGCATATCGGCCTGGACGGTGGTGAGCCCGGTGACTTCGGGTATGGCAATGGCTCCGCCGCGGTTTCCGCTGGTGGCAACGATGACGCCGTCTTCGTGGAAATACGCACCGCCGGTGTCGCCCAGACGAGCCCAGGTGCCGGTGCCGTTCTGGACGGCTTTCTTGTCGATCGTGGCGCCGGGTTCGAGTGTCACGCCGCCGGGGCGGGTGAGGGAAAAATCATCCGAGAGGAGGATAATGGTAGCCGCGCTGGCGGGCATGGCGGCGCTCAGGGCGAGCAGGGCCGCGCCAAGGAGTCCGAGGTGGCCGAGGTGCGGGGTGGTGGTGGGTGGTCTGGATGTCATGATGCTTTTCCTTTTGGTCAGGTGGATTGTTTGGTCAGGTGGATTGGAGAGAGAGAGAGGGGGGGGGAGGATGTTACTTGTCGTATCGGGTGCTGCCGCCGAAGAGGCGGGCGGTCTCGTCGGAGGCCTTGTAGCTGGAATCTCCGCGCCGGATTTCGGCGTAGGTGATGGCGCTGACGGGAGAGAGGCGGACGGAGCCATCAAGGTAGAGGAGGTTGACCTTGCCGGAATGGGGCTTGGGGATGGCCTGGAGGTAGGCGGTGGTGCCGGCGATGGTGCCGGAGCCGAGCCAGCCTCCGGTGGAGCAGGTGGCGAGAAGGTGGCGGGTGGGCTGGTCGATGGCGGAACGGGGTTTTTCGGAAATGTATTCGTTAAATCCGTATTTCCAGGCACCGCCGCCGGTGCAGTTGATGCCGGAGCTTTTGATGATGTCCCACTGCTTCGTCTTGTCGGCGGGATGGTTGGGGACGAGGTAGCAGAGGAGGTGATAGTGGGCGTAGTTGCCGGAGTCGTCCCACCGGGTTCGGGGGAGGCGGTTTTTGTTATCGGCGGCGTAGAGGTCGGTGGCGATGGCCCACTGGCGGATGCTGGCCACGCATCGGGCGCGGCGGGCAGCTTGCCGGGTGCTCCCGATGATGGGGAACAGCAGCGCGGCGAGCAGGCCGATGATGGTCAGGGTGGCCAGGATTTCGATCAGGGTGAAGCCGCGCCAGGTGCGGCTGATTTTCGATTGTCGATTCCCGATTTTCGATTGGGCGCTGCCGCGCCGTTGGGGAACGGATGCGCTGGCCTGGTCGTCTGAAAATCGAAAATCGAGAATCGAAAATCCTTCCCCCCGCTCGATCAGGGGGAAGGCGGACGGTGCGGTGGGTGTGGTGGGTGTGGTGGATTTCTTCATGGGTTCAGGGTGTCAGGAGCGGAGTGGGAGGGGGGGGGGGGGGGGGGCAGCGAAGGGGGTTTGGTTTTTCCCGCCGCGGGGGGGGGGGGTGTGGTGGTTTCAGCCGGGTGAACGGGTGGGGGGGGG
>JAISAX010000722.1 GCA_031266495.1 Opitutaceae bacterium | reverse complement strand
CCGCTTTGTCATCCCGCAGAGCGATTACTACGGCCTCGGAGTTCTCACGCCGGGCACCACGGGCACCTTCCCGATCTCGCTCATCACGTTCCTGAAGCAGACGCTCCAGCAGTTCATCCCCGACATCGAGATCCTGCCCAGCGCGTATTGCGACGCCGGATACAACGACGAGGGCAAGCAGCTCTACGCGCTCTACCGGCACAACTCCGAAAGCGTGGTGATGGACATCCCGGTTGACCTGACCTCCACCCAGCCGAACAGCCTGAACAACTTCCAGTTTCAGGACGCGGCCTACGGCCAGTTCACCGGCGTCGCGCCGCTCCGCCCGCAGGAAATCATGTATTTCCAATACACGCCGGTGGCCTGATTGGAAAGATAACCGCACAGCCATAACCACCGGGGCGGTGGATTCGCATCCCCGCCCCGGTGAAAAACCAAAACTAAAATCATGCGTATTTACAATAAAGGCAAACGACTCATCCAGTCCGGCGCGGTCAGGCTCGGCCCCGGCGCGACGACCGAACTCAAGGACAAGACCTCCGCGACCATCGGCAAAAAACTGCTGGCCGCCTTCCCGCGCGAGCTTATCGAACTCGGCGCCGGCGAACAATTCGGCCTCGCCCCTGACGCGCGCGACCAGCGCATCAAGGAACTTGAGCATCAAGTGCGCAAGCTCACCGAGGAGCTGGCCGCCGCCACCGCGCTTCGCGCGGCAAAACCCAACACCCGCGTCCTGGGTCCTGAGTCCTGAGTCATGTCCTTCACCTTTCCAGACACCGCCGCCTTCCGCTCGTGGTTCGCGAGGGACTTCCCCTTCGCCACCGCCGAAGCGCCCGACGACCTGGAAAAGGTGACGGACGCGGACATCGCGAAGGCGATGACGGAGGCGCGGGCGAACTTCAACCCCGCCCTGTTTGGCAATCAGGATGCCTTTGCCACCGCCTTCCTTTATGTCGCCGCGCATTACCTCGTGCATGACTTGAAAACCGCCGCGCAGGGGGTGGGCGGCCAGTATCACTGGCTTTCCACCTCGCGCTCGGTGGGCAACGTGTCCGAAAGCTACGCCCTGCCCGAGGGGCTGGCCAAGGACCCGCTGCTCTCATTCTTCGCCACGACTGGCTACGGCGCGAAGTATCTCTCGCTCATCATGCCGCTGCTCGTCGGCAACGTGCAATGCTACCAAGGGACGACGCACCCATGAAATTTGACGCCAAGGTTGACACCGCGGGCCTGACGCGATTCCGCGCCACGCTGGAAAGTTTTTCCGGCACGTTTGCCCGCGTCGGCATCCTGGGAAAGGGCGGCGGACGCAAGGACGGAAAGGCGAACGCCGACCTCGGCAAAATCCACGAGTTTGGCGATTCGCAACGCCGCCCGGCCATCCCGGAGCGCAGCTTTTTGCGCTCCCCGCTCATGACGCACATGCAGGAAGCGGTGGACAAGAAGCACGGCCCCCTGGCCCGCGCCCTCGCCGCCGGCGACACCGTGACATTCATGGCATTGCTCGGCGCGTCCGGGATGAGAATTTCCAAGCGCGCCTTTGGCAACGCCAACGACGGCAAATGGCCGCCCAACGCTCCCTACACCATAAAAATGAAAAAAGGCCGCAACCGCCCGCTGATCGACACCGGGCAACTGCGTCGGTCAATCGACTTCGATGTCGTGTGAAATCATGATGCCTGCCGCATTCGCCAAACTTCGCAACGCCTCTTCCGCCCCGCTCTCCGCGGCGTCGGCGGGGTTGCCGTTTGTCGGCGGGGCGATGCAGGGCTGGTTTCAGCCGATCACGGCGGGAATCATAACGAAAACGATTGCCGATTTCGAGGCAAAGGAGGCAGTGGCGGAAATCGCCTTTCAGGGCGTGCGCCAGCCGCTTTCCCCGCGCGAACTCATGCTCAAGCCGGAGGGCGAGCGCGCTTGGCGCTGGGAAATGCTGCATTGCGATCCCTCGCTCACGCTCAACCCGGATGACATCGTGATCTTCAAGGGCACCCGCTACCGCGTGCGTCTCGACGCGTCGTATCCTGAATACGGATACAACATGTATCATATCGTCGAGGACACCGGCCAGTTTGACGCCGCGCCCGCACCGCCGGAAGGGGAGGGAACACCATGAGCGCAGAGCGCGAGACCATCAAGATCGTCGCCGGCATCATCAAACACGAACTCGGCCTCCGCGACGATCAGGCGGTTATTTACAACGAGCGCGTCCCGATCCCGAAAGTGCGCGACTTGTTTGTCGCCGTCGGCTGCATCGGCGACCGGGCCTATGGCAGCCGACTCGAATATGAATCCCGCGACGACGGGAAACTCTGGCAGGTCCAGTCGCTCAACAAACAGGAGATTTTAAGCATACACATCATGTCGTTCGACCGCTCCGCGCGCGAAAATCGCGCCGCCGTGGTCATGTCGCTGAACAGCACCTTCGCCCAGCAGGAGATGGAGAAATACTCCATGCATCTCGGCCGCCTTCCCGCCGCGATGAATGACATTTCCGACATCGAGGGCGCGGGCCGGCTGAACCGTTTTGTCATCACTGCAAAC
>JAISAX010000495.1 GCA_031266495.1 Opitutaceae bacterium | reverse complement strand
CGTCACTGCCACGTGTGCTTTTCTCCATTTATCGGGGCCCTGCCATCATCTCCCCCCCCCCCCCCCCTCCCAACCGACATGACCCGCCTCCACGCTTTCCCTTTACTCATCGCCACCCTCGCCCTCGGCACACTCCCACTGCACGGCGAGACCGCCACAACCTCCACCGCCCCATCCGTTGCTCCTGCCACCATGCCCGCGAACCTTGTCGCCAACGGCGGCTTCGAGGACGGGAAAAACGGATGGAGTCTCTTTATTCCCACCGAAGCAAAAACTGCCGCACCGGCCTTTAACATCGCAACCAGCGACGCCCGTTCAGGCCAAAACGCCGCCCGGCTGCACACCGCCGGCTACGCCCGTTACGGCCTCAACGGCAAATGGCTCCCCGTAAAACCCGGGCAACGCTACCGTGTCACCGCCTGGTTCAAGGGGGATTCCGACGCCCGGGCACAGCCCGGCACAGCCGGCTTCGTTGTCCGCGTCACCCTTCGTAACGGAAAATCAGATACACCCGGAGGCCATTACTTCCTGCTCGCCGATGGCCGCAAATCCCGCGGCGGCACGCCTCCGCCCGTGGAAATCCCGTTCCCGAAAAAGTGGACCTCGCTCACCTCCAGCATCGAAATCCCCGGCAAAACCGACGGACTCATTCTCTGCCTCTTCTGCTGGCTCGCCAAGGGAAGCATCACCATCGACGACGTGAGTATTGTTCCCGAATAGAAGAGAAAAACTCCGTCCGCCACAGTTGTTCGCCCGCAGTCTGTCATCAACCCTGCATCGCCCCGGTCCCCATGCCCCCCTTTTGTCCCGTTCCCGTTCCTGTTTTGCTGACGCTGGTGATCACCGCCAGCCTGGCCCTCCCGCCTGTAGCCATCGCCCAATCCGATCCGCATACGCTTCCGGTTCCCGATTCCGCGCGCATCGCTCGCCTTGCGGCGCAACTCTCCCGGCAACCTTCCTCCCGCATCCCGGCCTTCGATGATCGCTCTTTCTGGGATCGCTGGGGTTCCACGCCCGGAGCTGCCGCCATTGTGGCCAACGCCACGCGGCAACTCGCCGGTGCCATGCCCGAACTCACCCCGGCGGCCTACGATGCCTTCCTGAAGACCGGAGAACGCAAGGTATTCGAACGTCCCTACGGCCAGCGTCTCGAATGGCTCGTCTCGCACGTCCTTGCCGAGGGGGCGGAAGACAAGGGGAAGCACCTGGCCGCCATTGAAACCGCCTTGGCCTCCATCCTTGCAGAACCCTCCTGGGCCATGTCGGCTCATGCCGGCAAACGCGTTGGCTGGGACCGTGCCTACGACAACGTTGATCTCGGCGCGGCCCAGCGCGCATGGACGCTCGCCCTGTGCGACTGGCTCCTCGGCAACCGCCTCGCAGCCGTCACCCGAACCCGGCTGCGTACAGAGGCTTCGAGCCGCATCTTCGAACCCTGTCTCGAACGCATCCGTTCGTCCTGGCGCTACGACTTCTGGTGGATGAATACCACTAACAACTGGAATGCCGTCTGCCATGCCGGTGTGCTCGGCGCCGCCCTTCTTCTGGTCGATGACCCGGCTACCCGCGCCGAATTTGCCGCTGCATTCGAGGCACTTACTCCACTCTATCTCTCGGGCTTTGGAGACGACGGATATTGCCACGAATCTCTCGGCTACTGGAACTACGGTTTCGGTCACTACCTCGTCGGAGCCGAAGCACTTCGCCACGCCACCGGAGGTCAAACCGATCTCCTTTCCTTGCCCAAGGTTCGCCGCATTGCCGAATTCGGCATTCGCTGGGAAATTTCCGGCAATGTGTATCCGGCATTCAGTGACGTCAGCCTCACGGCCGGACCCGCTCCCTGGCTGCTCGATTTTGTCGCCCGGCGATTTGATATCGGCGCCGCTACCGATTCACCACCCGCCTATACCCGGCAACCCCTTTACCAATTCCTTTTCGCTCTCTCCGACATTCCCGGGACTGACGTCTCCGCAGCCTCCGGCAAACCTTCCTCCGAAGCCACCACGCTCCCGCTCCGCGACTGGTTTCCCGACGGCGGCGCGCTGATCGTCCGCCGCTCTCCCGATACCGTCACCCGGCTCGCCGCCGCATTCAAGGGCGGGCACAACGGACAACCGCACAATCACAACGATCTCGGTTCCTTTGTCTTGCTCTGCGACGGAGAGACGGTCCTCACCGATCTCGGCAGCGACACCTATGTGAAGGATACCTTTGGCCCCAAACGCTACACCAGCGGAGTGATGAACTCCTTCGGCCATCCTGTCCCCCGCGTCGCCGGCCAGCTTCAACGCACCGGCGCCGATGCCCGCGCCGTCACCCTGCACACCGGTTTCACCGACAAGGCCGACACCTGGGAAATCGACCTGACGAGCGCCTACGACGTGCCGGCCCTGGAACGGCTCACCCGCACCTTCGTCTTCACCCGGGCGGACGGAGGCCGTCTGGAAATTGTGGATCGTGTCCGCTTCAAGCCGGGCCAGCCGCAAACATTCGGAACGGCGCTTGTCTTGCTCCCCGGCCGGAAAAAGGAAAAAGCAACCGCATCCGGTTTTCGTGTCGGACCGGTCGAAATCTCGTGGTCCGCCGATGCGGATACGACAGCGATCATCCTCCTCTCCGAAGATCCCGTCCACGGTATCGTTCCCGGCCAGGCTCCGCGAGGCACACGCCTCGGCCTCGATTTCACTGCGCCAGTGAGTGAAGCGACCCTCCATCTTCTTGTCGCTCCGGCGAGATAGGCCGGAGGAGCACGGGACGGAAACCCCGACCGGCGACGTTCACCGGGAATCGTATCAACAAATCTGACACACGCGCGACACACGCGCGACACCGGCCTTTTGTCATTTGGCCCGTGATTTGATCCTGTGTAGTTTCGCGCCTTGGCCAAGGCCGGTCATGGACGTCTGTTTTGCGTGCCAATTATATGTGGCCTCGCGAATTACAGCTTCTCTTTCTTCGCCGTCTCCAGACTGCCGGGCGGGCGGCTTCAGGTGAAAAACTGGGACCATTACGAAAGTCATGTTTCATTCAGGTCTCACGTTTCCGAAATGTATCCGCATCCAGCCTATCTCCCCTCGCCCGCCATGACACTCCGCCATCACGCAACCCCTTTCCGTCCCCACGGCTTCACCCTCATCGAGTTGCTCGCCGTCATCACCATCATTGGCATCCTCGCCGCCATCATCATCCCCGTCGCGGGCAAGGCCCGCGCTACCGCCGACAAAGCCCAGTGCATCTCCGCCCTTCGCTCGTGGGGCATCGCCCTCCAGAGCTACGCTGATGACAATCGCGACTGGCTCCCGCCCGATCCTGCCAACGGCACCCTGCGCATCCTTACAAAAGCCACTACCACCGAGAAACGCCACCTCGTATGGTATCTCGCTCCCTGGCTCGGACTCCCCCCCGAACTGGTTGGCACGCCAGGCGGCCGCATCCCCGACAACGTTATCTGCCGCGCCTGGCTCCGCCAGACACCCGATCGCAACAGTGCCATCTGGGCGCTCAACGAAAAATACTCCCCTCAGGGCAAAAGTAACCCGAATCAGGACAGCACCGCCTGGAACCCCTGGGGCGACACCGGCACTCCGCGTCGCCGGCTCTCCGAAATCCTCTCCGGCAACGCTCCCTCCACCCAATGGCTCATCAAGGACATCGACGGCGCCATCTCCGGTATCAATCCCGCCGATACCGCCACCCTTCCCCCGTCGCCCGTTCACGGCAAACGCCGCAACCAGCTCTATTGGGACTGGCACGTCAAATGACGAATCGGCCTCACCCCGCCGCCCCCGCCCCCCCCCCCCTCCTCTCTCGAAAACCCGATTCCAATCCGCCAGCATATCCATGAAAACACTACAAAAAATCCTCGCGGCCTCCGCCGCACTCCTCACCGCTGTCGCAACCCTTCACGCTGCCGACACTCTCGCGCTCTATGACTTCTCCGGCGGCTCCGTGGCGTCCACAGCCGTCTCCGGGCTGGCCTCCGCCGGCAGCTTCACCGCGACCGGGCTTGGCACCACAATAACGTCCAATGGCGCCTTCGGTGTCCCCCTCAACCAGACCCCGACCTCCAGGGCGGCGGCCATTGATGGCGACGCCTATGCCAGCTTTACCCTCACGCCCTCCGGGGCGCTCGACCTCACCCGACTCGGCTTCACCCTGGGCCTCTCCAACAACGGCGCCCAGAGCTACACCTTGCGTGTGGCCGTCGTCGCGGTGACCGGCTCCACCTCGACCGAACTTGGCGAAGGCGTCTTCCAGACCAGCACCTCTTCAGGCAACGCCGGCCAGTATGGTTCTCCCATCATGTTAGACCTCACCTCGTTCAGCGCCACCGCCGGACCCATCTCCGGGCCTATCACCTTCCGGTTTTATTTCTGGGACTCCCACAACAATAACGGTCCCTACGTGCGCCTCGACGCCATCACGCTCGTCGGCCAGCCCACCGCGGTTCCCGAACCTGCCGCCGCCGCCGTCCTTGTCAGCGGTTTCGTCGTTGCGGCTGCGATCATGGCGATCCCCCGCCGCACCGGGAAGCGGTGAGCGGTGTGGGAAACCTTCCCCCCCTCCCCCCCCCCCCCCAGTGCGCAGACTCCCGGGCCGCCCCGGTAACATCCACACCCATGACCATCGTCAGTATTCAATCTGAAAATACGCCCCCTGTTCGCGCCCTGCGCCACCTGCTCGCGCAGGCGGGCGTCGCGCTGGGCGCCGCCATCGCCCCTCTCCTGCATGGGCAGACAGCGACAGCCAATTTCGAGGCGGGCACGCTCGCGCCCTTCCGTGTGGAGATAGCGCCGGGCAACCTTTCCGAGGTCATCGAACCAACCGGCTTCGCCCCGCGCGCAGGCCGCAAGGTGCATCACCTCCGCTGGTCCCGGAGCAACTACAACGGCTCGCGTACGAGCCGCGGCGTGGAAGGGACATCGGGCAGAGGCAACCCGCGCATCACCGAAGAAGGCTGGTTCGCCTTCAGCTTCCGTCTGCCGGACACCTTCCCGGCCAAGGCGGTCATCCTGGGGCAACTGATCTGCTGGACGCCCGGGTTGCCGAAGACGAACAAGACCGTGGCGCTCAGCCTGAACGCGAACGGACGCCTGACGCTCGACGGCTATTCCGGCGACGGGACCGGCGGAGCCACCCGCGAGGCCGTGCGTCCGCTCCTGCCCTCCGTCGAGCGGGAAGTCTGGCACGATGTCGTGATCTACGTCCGCTTCTCCAATAAAAACACCGGCGTCATGAAGGCATGGATCGACGGTGCGCCCGAAGCCGCGCCCACGGCGGACGTTTCCGGCATCAACCTCGGCAACGGCGCATTCGACGACACCGGGCGGATGACAGCCGGAGCCTACGTGAAATGGGGCATGTATTGCCACGACACCGCCAACCACACGGAGGGCGAGACGCGTGACGCCTTTTTCGACGAGGTATCCTATCTGGTCGGCAACCCGCCAGGGGCCTTCGACCTCGTGCGTCCGAAGAATCCCGATACAGCCGGTGACGGAAATCCTGACTCCCGAAGCTCCGGTTGATGCCCATGGCAGTGCGCCCGATGAAGCTTGCGCCCCCGTTTCACCGCGCCTTCAGCGTTTTTCCGGCCACCCAGCGTCCGCCCACGAGCACCGTCTGGGGCGTGCCGGGAACGCCGCGCTCGCCCCGGTGCAGCATCGATACCAGCAGGTCGGCCGCCGCGCCGCCGCTGTCCAGAGGCATTTCCCACACGCCGGAGACCCCGCTGTTTTCATCCGGAAGATTCGGGCACGCCAGGCTGATAGCCTCCGGCACCCGCCAGCCCAGCCTTTCCAGACGCCCGCCCAGATAACCGGAACCGATGATCGCATCCGGACGATGTTTTTTCAGCCAGCTTTTCAGTGACGCGGGATCGGGCTGTTGCAGCATCAGGACGGGGATCTGTCCGGTCAGGCCGGCCATCTCCTGCTCGGCCATGTAAGCGCCCAGATATTGGCGACGGGTGCGTTCGACGTGATCCCGTGTCAGGACAAATCCGATACGGCGGTGCCCGGTCTCCCGAAGCTGCCGGACGCATTCGACCGTCGCCTGAAACTGCGCCGCCGCCACCACATGCAGACGCGGCGCGCCGAGCGTGTAGCCGAGCGCCACCGCGACGAAATCCTCCCAGGGAAAATCGCTCAGGTCCGCCCCCGGCACCGGCTGCGGCGCGACGAGGATGCCGGCGATGTTGCGCGCACGCAGGACCGAGGCCGCTTTCCGCAGATGCCTCCGGTCGCGTTTTCCCGTGTCGAATGCCTCCAGCTGGAACCCGTGGCGCATGGCCGTGCGACGGGCGCCCTCGAAGAAGGCCGTGAAATGTTTGTTGTGCCTCCAGTCGTGCGGCGGCCTTTCATGGCCCAGCCACGCCAGCACACCCTGATAATTGGCCGGCCGCAAACGGTTCCGGTAGGCGGCCAGCGCCGTCATCATCGGGTCGGGCACGTAGCCCAGTTGCTCCGCCTCCGCGCGAATCCGGTCCCGCACCTCCCGCGAGATGCGCGGATGATTCCTGAACGCCATGGACACCGCTGCCTGCGTCACGCCGAGCCGGCGCGCCACGTCGGCCTGGGTGATGCGTTTGCCATCCGTCCGGGATTCCATGCTTATGCGTATAAGCATCGCCGGTGTTGTCAGACAAGCTTTCAGTCGCAGGGATGTCCACAAGTCCACAAGCTCTTCATCCCGATGACTCCCGCGAAGCACCCATTGTCACCCGCCCCACTTTCCCCGTCGGCCCGCCTGCATCACTGCCGGGATGCGTTCACCCTGATCGAACTGCTTACCGTGATCGCCATCATCGGCATCCTCGCCGCGATCATTCTTCCCGTTGTTGCCAGAGTCCGCCAGTCGGCCCGCAAGGCCTGGGCCACATCCGACCTGCGGCAGGTCGGCACCGCCATCAGCATGTACGCCGCCGACTACAAGGACAAGGTGCCCGGCCCCAACGGCCTCGGCATGAATCACACCTTCAACCGCAACGCGGACAAACCGTATTATCTGGCTCCCGCCATCGCCCCCTACATGTCCCGACGCGACCAGAGCAAGCTGGGCAGCGACGAGGAAACCGTGCCCCAACTCGTCTGCCCCGGCTTTCTCCGGCACGACCCGGTCATCAAACGCAACCGGCCCCACTACGTGCAGAACTACACCTTCGAAGGCATCAGCGGGAAACGTGTATTGGGAAAAACCGACAACGATCCCGCCAGACAGATCGAACCCCCCACGCTCACCTCGCTGGCGCAGTTCAGCGCCCTCTCGCGTATCTGGGTGCTGACCAGTCTCGACCAGGCTCTCGTTACCGATAACCCCAAAATGGACAACGTCGGCGTCACGGATTCCTCCTGGTTCAAGACATCCCCCGCCGCTCCCGTATGGGAGAACTCGCGTCTCCGCCTTTATTTCGATGCCCATGTCGCCTCCGTCCCGCGCGACGCAGATCCCTGAATCGCCATCCTCCGCCATCAACACCCGCATTTCATCATGAAGACATACCACTATCATCCGGTAAGCCCCACCGATCGCTTCGGCGTCACCGCCGCCGCTTTCCTGTTGTCATGGTTCACCACTACAGCCGAAGCCGCGACGGTCACCCTGACTGCCAGCGACACGAACGACGCCCCCGGTTTCCATACCGCCGGCAATTGGTCCGACGGTCAGGCGCCATCATCCGGAAACGATTATGTGGTCGTCAGCGGCCGAGTCCTCCGTACCGGTACTGATGCGGCCGGTTATGTTTTCGCCGGCAAGAGCCTCACGCTCGGCGAGAGCACCAGCGGCATTGGCAGACTCGCCTTGCGTTCCGGTGGCACGTTTACAGTCGATGAACTGGTGCTTCACTACGGAACTGTCGAAAACTACACAAGCAGCGTCGCGACCACGCTCGCCGGCAACGTGACGCTCGTCGGCTACGGCACGTTTGCCCCATCGGCAGCCACGCGCGTCCTGAACATTTCCGCGTCGATCAGGGGCTCCGGCGTGCTGAGGATCGAAAACGGCATCACCGTCATCACCTCTTCGAACAACATCTGGTCCGGAGGCACGCTGCTGCGTAATCCCAACGGGACTACTCCGGCATCGCTCGATGTCCGCGCCGACGGGGCCCTGGGAACCGGAAACGTCACCCTCCAGATCGGTACCACGCTGAAACTCGGCGGCGGCACGACCCACCGGTACCTTCACGAGAGCGCCTCCCTCATCCTCCCCACCGGCCTTGCCTCCGGCTCCGTCGAACTTTCGTTTGTAGGCTCCAATCTCGTCACCAGCGTAAGAATCGAGGGCGTCACCTGGACGGAAACCGGCACCTATGGCGCCCCCGGTTCGGGGGCCGACCACGAATTCGGCGTATTCACCGGCACAGGATACCTGCGAATTGGCGCCATTCCCGAGCCATCGATCGCGGCGGCGATTCTTGGCGGCGGACTGTTGCTGGCGACCTGCGCAGGGCGCCGTCATCGCTGATGTCGGCGCGTGGGGGGGGGGGGGGGGGGGGGGGGGGGGGGGGGGGGGGGGGGGGGGGGGGGGGGGGGGGGGGGGGG
>JAISAX010000663.1 GCA_031266495.1 Opitutaceae bacterium | reverse complement strand
GTGGCGGCGGTGATGATTTCCTTTTTGGTGGAGGCGCGTCCGCGTTCGCGTTGTTGCTCCATGAGTTTTTCAAACCCGGCGGTATCGACGGCGAGGCCGCGCTCGGCGGCGAGGAGTTGTGTCATGTCGAGCGGGAAACCGTAGGTGTCGTAGAGTTCAAAGGCGAGGGCGCCGGGAACGGCGGCGGTCCGGGGGGGGGGGGGAGGGAGGAGGAGGGGAGAGAAAATGTTGGTGTAGTTGATAGGCCGATACTTTTCCCGAAGAGCGCGAGGCCGCGTTCGAGGGTGCGTCCGAAGCTCTCTTCCTCGCTGCGGATGACGCGGCGGATGATGTCCTGCTGCGCGACGAGTTCGGGGAAAACCGGGCCGAGCGACTCGACGACGGGTGCGACGAGTTGTTCAAAAAAACCGGTTTTGAGGCCGAGCTTGTTGCCGTAAAGGATGCCGCGGCGGAGGATGCGGCGAATGACGTAGTTGCGGCCTTCGTTGCCGGGGTGAATGCCGTCGGCAATGGCGCAGGAAACACAACGCGAGTGGTCGGCGAGGACGCGGAAGGCGATGTCGGTGTGTTCTTGTCCGGTGAGGTTTTGCTGCCGGGCCGCAGCGCCGGCGGCGGGGACGGTGCGGCGGTAGGTCTTGCCGGAGAGGGTGGTGATTTTGGCAAGGAGAGCGGCGAAATGATCGGAGTCGTAATTGGAAGGTTCGGCAGTGAAGTCGGTAAAGCCTTTGGTGGAGGCATGGATGCCGGCGACGCGGTCGAAACCCATGCCGGTGTCCACGTGTTTCGCCGCGAGAGGGGCGAAGGTGCCGTCGGCGTTGGCGTTGAACTGGATGAAGACGTGGTTCCAGATTTCGATGCAGCGGGGGCTGGACGTGTTGACGAGCGCGCGGCCGGCGGCCTCGTCGTCGGAGGGGAGCAGGTTGAAATGGATTTCGGAGCACGGGCCGCAGGGGCCGGTGTCGCCCATCATCCAGAAGTTGTCTTTTTTGTTGCCGTGGACGATGTGGATTTGCGGATCGAGTCCGGCGGCGCGGAAGAGGCCCGCCCAGATGTCGTATGCTTCCTGGTCGAAATCGGCGGGGTCGCCTCTGGTCTTGTCGGGAGAATAGATGGTGGCGAAGAGGCGCCTGGCGGGGATGCTCCAGGCGTTCGTCAAGAGATCCCAGCCCCAGGCGAGCGATTCGCGCTTGAAGTAGTCGCCGAAGGACCAGTTGCCGAGCATCTCGAACAGCGTGTGGTGATAGGTATCGTAGCCGACGTCCTCGAGGTCGTTGTGTTTGCCGCCGGCGCGGATGCATTTCTGGGTGTCGGCGGCGCGGGTGTCCCTGGCGGGGCGGGCGCCGGCCCAGCGGGAGACGTCGGGGGCGCGGTCGCCGAGGAAGATGGGCACGAACTGGTTCATGCCGGCGTTGGTGAAGAGGAGTCCGGGCGAGTCGGGTAGCAGCGAGGCGGAGGGTACGATGGTGTGCTGCTGGCGGGCGAAGTAGTCGAGGAAGGTCTGGCGTATCTCGGCAGAGGTCATGTCTTCTGGAAAAGTTGAAAAAGGTGTGACGCTAGGGCGACCGGCAGGACGTTGGCGAGCGGGAGTTTTGAGGCTGAAGCGGTTAGGGCGCATCTCAAAAACTGGACATGCAGGAAGCAAAGCCGTGGCACGGGCTTTTACTGACAATCTGACAATCTGACAATCTGGCAATCGACAATCCCCGAGAGACGGCGAAGCCGCCGGATCGGAGTGGCGCGGGCTTTTTCTGCCAAACGCCCGCTCCGGGAGTGGAGTAGCGGGAGGGGCGGCAGGGAAGGCAGGGAAGGCAGGGAGGCGGCGCTGCGCGCCGTCCACGGGGATTGTCAGAAAAAGCCCGTGCCTCTTCAAGGCCGTCCGCGTAACTTCAGTTCGTCATTCGTCATTGATGGGTCACACGGTGCCGGGTGTCTTGATTTCCACGACGTCGTGCGGGGCGGCTTCTTTCTGGCCGGCGGGGGAAACGCGGATGTAGCGCGCCTTTTCGCGGAGCGTCGGCAGGTCTTTCGATCCGAGATATCCCATGCCGCTTTGCACGCCGCCGACGAGGGTCGCAAGGACGTCGTCAACCGAGCCGGACACTTCCTTCAACGCTTCGATGCCTTCGGCGGTGAGCTTGCGCGTGGTGTCGTTCTTGTCGTGTCCGTAGCGGGCGGCGCTGCCGGCTTTCATCGCGCTGACCGAGCCCATGCCGCGGTATTGTTTGTAGAGTTTGCCGTTGATTTCGATGATCTCGCCGGGCGCTTCGCGGCAGCCGGCGAGCAGGCCGCCGAGGATGACGGCGTCGGCCAGGGTGAGCGCCTTGACGTTGTCGCCCGAGTGGGTGATGCCGCCGTCGGCCATGATTTTTAGGTTCTTGCCGCCGCGGGCGGCGACGGCGGCGGCGCCGCACGCGGCGACGTGGAGCGCGGTGAGTTGCGGGATGCCCACGCCGGCGACGATGCGCGTGGTGCAGATCGAGCCGGGCCCCTGGCCGACTTTGATGGCGTTGGCGCCGCAGTCGGCGAGGTACTCCACGCCGGCCCCGCTGGTGACGTTGCCGGCGATGAGGGTGAGGGCGGGGAAGGCGTCGTGTACGAGTTTCACCAT
>JAISAX010000647.1 GCA_031266495.1 Opitutaceae bacterium | reverse complement strand
CGACGTTGCAGGTGTCTCCGCGATGACGAAATTGAGGGACAAAATCGTTGCCGCTATAACCATTCCCGTTTTTCCCTCCCGGTCGCGCAAAAGGTCGCCACTCCTGCGACGGATTGGCGCTCCCTTTTCCCGAATCCACAATGAGCACTGTCCGTGACGGAGTTTCAGCCATCGACATGCTGTAGAGCTGTATCGTGGTGCCGCCACTGTGCTTGCACAGGTATGTGACGTTGTGCCCGTATCCGAAAACATCCTCTTTGACGCCCGGGCATTTGTAGGCGGGCATTTCATCGTAGCTGGAAATCGAGTCGCTGCCGCCCAATGTCCGCCCGCCCATGTAGGGCAAAAGCAGACCGGGCCAATTTTTCCTGTGCAAAGGCGCCGATGATTGCTCCGCCTCATAGGCGGTGGGAAGAATGACATTTTTGTTTTCGGTCGAATACATCATGGCTGCCATCCCGATCTGGTGGAGGTTGGATTTGCATTGCGCGGCGCGCGCGGACGAACGGACCGCTCCAACGGTCGGGATGATGATGGCGGCCAGGATGCCAATGATAACGATGACCGTGAGCAGTTCGATCAGCGTGAACCCGCGTGTCATGATGTTTCGAGTACGAGGAGGTTCGTGAATCATGGTTTTCAGGGGGAATCAGGGTTTCAGGACGGACAGTATGTGATCGGAAAAGGGGCCGTCGCCCGTGGCAAAGAACACACGGTCGGGCGGGGCGGTGGCTGATTCGAGCGGGTTGCCAAACAGATCGGAAAAAACGATTCTCCCGCGCTCCCGGAGCGAAACGGCGGAGGGTCCGGCTCTTCCGGCTTTCGCTCCGCCATTGTCCGGGCGTGGAATCAGGACAGCGGTCCAGGCGGTGTCGTTGGAAAAAACATACGCACGGGTATCCGGCGCGATTTCGATGATCCGCCGAAAGGGTTTCCCCTCCAGCCGCCAGGCAAGCGCGGCGTGGGCAACGGCAACCGGATGAAGATAGCCGTCTTCACCGAGCAACACACGGTACTTGTTTCCGTTGTCGAAACGTCCGTGCTTGTGCATCGCATAGAGAAAAATTCTGGCGTCCCCGGCGGCGAGCAGGGCCGTGATGTAGCGTAGCAGACGGTCGGATACCGCTTCGGCGGACTCTTCAACATCCGGGGCGAAGGGAAGGGTCTGATAATAAAAACCGCGGCCCGTCCGGCCCTGAATGACGGAGCCTTCGGTCATCCAGACGGGAATGGCGGGGCGCCCGGTGGACGACTCGCTGACGGGACCGACGGCCGTCTTGTATCCGCGCTCGATGCTGTCGCCGGGATAACCGGCGTTTTCAAACGCGTATTGATGATAGCTTACAGCCGAGAGATTTTTGATGCCTCCCGCCTCCGCATAGCGGCGAGTCCAGTCGTCACCGGCGAAATTGCGGCCTTTGGTGCTGTGGCTGCCGGCGGTGGTGTTGAGGCCGACTATCGTGAACGCCGGATCGACCGACCGGGCGGCGGCAACGGCGGACTGCGTCAGCCGCGCAAAATCTTCGGGCGCAGTGTCGCCCTGATCGTTGACCGTGCGCCCGGCGGAGTCGGTCAACACGCCTTTTCTCCAGAAACCGGAAAGCCAGGGTTCGTTCCAGATTTCCCATGCGCGAATCTGGTCCCGATAACGGGCGGTGATGGTGCGCACGTACTTTTGCCAGGCATCCATGTCCTCGGGTTGATAATAGGAATCCGTCCATGAGCGCGGGCCGACGTGTCGCAGCGCGGTGGTCCATGCCGGAGCGGTGCCGAGTTGGCCGAGAATCAGGAGATGATGCTCGCGGTAACGCTGGAGCGGACGATCCCGGAAGGTCCATTTGCCGCGTTCCTTTTCGAGGAAATGCCAGCCGGTGAAGGCAATGGTGCCTCCGTCGTGCAGGCGCACCCAGTTGACGCCGGCGGCCTTGGCCATTTCGAGGTGCCGGCGCGAGGGCCAGACGTGCGTGCCAAAGGGCGATTCGGGCGCATCCGTATCCAGATGTCGGGGACGGGGGAGCCGGTGGATGACAATCTCGTCGGGAGCGCCAATGCGGGCGCCGGTGGCCGGGTTCTCGATCCACGCCTCGATGCGGTGCGCGCCGAAGGGTTCGGGAAAATCCGGCAACGTCCACGCTCCGCGGAGGAGCGGACGCGAGGCGTCGAGAGGCGTGTCCGGCAGGCGGATTTGCCGCCGATAGAGATTGACCGCCTTGGCGCGGAGCACGGCCCCGGCAGGCGTATCCGGACTGGCAAGAACGGTCCATTCGACGCGGCGCGCCGGGGCATCGGACGGTTCGCCGGAGAAGGTGACGCGGGCGGGCGAAGGACTCGCAAGGGTAATCTCGACAGGCGCGGGCGGGGCGTAGTCGCGCGGTTCGGGGTCGTTTGACGCGGCCACGCGCAGGCCGTCGATCCAGACCTCGCCGGCGAGGGAGAGTTGCAAGAAATATTCGTCGGTCAGGGTGCGTGGCTGAAAGTCGAGTGCCAGGCGTTTCCAGCCGTCTGCCTCGGTTATGGCAAACTTCCTGGTGGCCAGCACATCGAAACCCGATGCGATTCTGATGGTGCCGGTGGCGCGTCCCTTGATCGACAGCGAAAAAACATGTCCGGTCCAGAATCGCGGGAGAACGAAGTATTCGCCAAACAAGGACGCGTCGGAGGGGAGCGCGGGCGCTGTCGTGATTTTGAGCGACGGAGCGTCGGAGGGGCCGGGTGTGGCGGGATCGGTGGCCACGGTCATGTCCTCGCCGTCAGCGACAGTGGGGGCGTAGGTCCAGCCGGTGGGCAGGCCGAGCGGGAAGCGGGTGTGCCGGAGGGCGTTGGCGGGGGCGCGGAATGCGGAAAAGGCCGGATCGTTGGCAAGGAGGTTTTGGAGGTGTTCGGTGCGGATCGTCCCGATGGAGAGCGCGCTTATGTCGAAGACGCCGGGGCGTTCGATGACAAGGGCCAGCCGGAAGCGGCCAGGCGGGATCGTGGATTGCCATTGGCAATCGAGCGTGTGCCAGCCGCTGTCGCCTTTGATGGTCTGCTCCCAGGCTGGCTTCCGGAGCAGGGTGGAGGTTCCTCCGGACGCCGTGTCTTCGGTGGAGATGATAACGAGGCGAGCCGGGGTCCGGGTGGGACTGCGCAATGTCAGCGAGATTTTGACGATTGTTCCGGAGGCGATTTCCCCGAGGTCCACGCCAGCGGCGGCGGCGGCACGGTCTTTGCGGGCTTTTTCGACGGCGATATGGAGCATCGGCAATCCGTCATCGATGAAACGTCCGTACCGCACTCCGGTTTCGGGGGACGCCGTGAAATCGATCCATCCTTGCGGCAGGCGTCCGGCGCCATGGGAATCCGGATACGCGGGGGCGAGGGTGCGCCAGGCGGCGGCCGGTTTTGAAAAATCGGCGGTAAAAAACGGAGTCGAGGATTGCGAGGCAAGTGCGCCGGGTCCGGGGTGCGGTTCGGGCGCGTAAGGCTCCGGAGTCACTGCCTGGAGTGGAAGCGCGAGGATGGCGGCGAAGGCGGCGAGCCATGCGGAGAAATCTCCGGATGATCGGAACAGAGGGGAAATGCCTGACATGGGAATGGGTTCGTTTTCGGAAAGGGGAAGGGGGGGGGAGGGGGATAAAATTAAGAATTAAGAATTAAGAATTAAGAATCTGATGTTACGCGGATCGAAGGTAGGGGCTTCGCTTGCGAAGCCCGCGCCAGGCTGACGGATGGAACGGAATGGAACTGAATGGAACCGAATGGAATGGAACTGAACTGAACTGGCGCATTTCGCGTTGCGTCAGGTCCTCGCGGGCTTCGCAAGCGAAGCCCCTACGGGAGGCACAGTGATTCAGCGACGGAGTTTGCGCCGTCCGCAGATCGTCAGGAATACACCGGCAAGGAGTCCGCCGCCGATGACAAGCCCCGTGGCGCGTGGTTCGGGAATGGCGGAAGAAGAGACGAGGCGAATGCTGTTCGCATCGATGACCACCTGATACTCGCCGGGGTCAGCGCCGGTGAAGGTAATGCTGGAAAGACTACCGGAGAGGCCTCCGGTGGCGGTGAGAAGGGTGTAGGTGGCACTGCCGCCAAATCCGGCAAGCGTGGTCAGATCGAAGGTGACCGTGCCATTGAAGGTAACGCTCCCGTTGACAACAAGCCGGTCGCTGGCGGCCTGGCTGGAACCGAGATCGAACTTGACGGTGGAGGTATCGGCAAAATCGACATTGCCGGTAATGGTGAGCGGACCGGCAAGCGCGGCGTTGTTGTCACCGATTGCGAGGAATGCGCCTCCGAGGATGGTTGTTGTGCGTCCGACAGTACCGGTGCCGCCGAGTGTGGCGCCGGAGCTGACGGTGACGGCGGCATCGGAACCGGCAATGGTGGAGAGGGTTCCGTTGACGAGGAGCGTGCCCTGGTTGACGGTGGTGGCTCCGGCCCAGGTGTTGCCGGCGCCTGCAATGGCAACGATGCCTTCGCCGGTTTTTGTAATGGTATCGGTGTTACCGGTCGCTCCGCTGGCGCGGAGGATGTCGCCGGTGATGTTGACGCGTCCGTTGGCGGCGGCGGTGAGTTTGAGGCCGTTGCCCGCGACGTTGGCGCTGCCGAGCGTGATGTCGCCGGAGTAGGTGGAGACATGCGCAGTATCGCCGCCAAGCGTGGCAGTGACGTTGCCGCCCGATGTGTTTGTCACCACATTCACATTACGCGCAACGGTCACGGCCGCTCCGGTCAGGAGGGAGGGGTTGTAGCTTTGGCTGTTGGCATTGGTGCCGAGCAGGACGGTGGTGTCGCTCACGCCAAAGGCGCCGCCTGTCGTCAGCGCATCCACCGTGAGCACCACGCCGCCTGTCCAGATGGCGGTGATTCCGGTGTACGTGTTGCTGTTGTTGATCAGCGTGCGCCCGGTGCCGGCCAGATGTCCGGTGAAGGCCAGGGTGGAGGTAACTCCCGAAATGACGCCGTTCAGCGCGAGGATGCGGCCGGCGTTGGAGCTGAACTGCACCTGGCTGGTGGTGAGTGTGATATTGCCGTCCAATGTGAGATTCCGGGTGCTGGATTGAATGGCTCCTGTTCCGAGGAGTTTGATGTCGTTTTTGATCGTCACGACGCCGCTTGCCGAACTCGGACCGACAAAGATGAGTTGCGTGGTGCCGCTCGCGCCGGCCTTGAAGGTGAGTTCCTGCCCGGTCAGCGTGGCGTTGCCGCCTGCGGGGTTGAAGTTGAGCCGGGTGAGGGTGACCGCTTCGTCAACGTTGGAGGTGTAATTGCTCGTTCCGGTAAGCGTAAGCGTGGGATTGCTCTGGAAATCGGGTGCTTCGTCCCAGTTGGCAGCATTGGACCAGTTTGTATCGGCTCCGCCGCCGCCTGTCCACGTCTGGGCAAGGGCCGACACGGCTAGCAAAGCAGTGGAGACGGAGATCATGCGGATGGTTTGCGCAATGGTTGTATTTTTCATGATGTGATTTGATGCATATGTTAATATTGCCGGATAAAAATCCGACGTACGGAACGGGACGAGGGCGGGTTTGAGGAAGGGGGAGGGGGGGGGGGGAGGTGTTGGTCTTCTGATGTAGTTGTAGTATCAGGCGCTGGAGCGCACGACGATTTCGCCGCGTATCTGCACGTCGGCTACGGGTCCATTACCCTTGTTGGCGACGCGGGCTGCGAGCACTTCGAAGGTCTTTTCACCGATCGTCTCATAGGGGACGTGATAGGTGGTCAGCGGGATGTCGCTCTTGCTGGCGAGCGCGTAGTCGTCGATGCCGGTGACGCGCAGGTCGCGGGGAACGCGCAAACCGAGTTCACGGGCGGCCTGGAGAATGCCGAGCGCGAGAAAATCCGTGTTGCACACGACTCCTTCGATTGCTCCGGAGCGCGCGAGGTAGGCGCGGGCAAGTTCGGTCGGCTCGCGGACGGGGTCGGCGAAGTCGGGGCGCATCGTCGGCTCCAGCATCACCCGCTCGGCGGGCATGGGGAGCGATGCTTCCTCCATCGCCTTGCGGTATCCGAGATACCGGTCGCGCATGGAGACACTGCCGGCGCCATTGGAGAAAAAACCGATTCGCGCAAGGCCGCGTTCGATGAGATGGCGGGTCATCGTGTAACCGGCGTGAAACGCATCCACCGTCACCGCCGGGCAGCCGAGGCCGAGCAGGTGGATCGAGGCGAGCACCATCGGAAAACGCGCCGAGACGAGAAGCTGCGAAAAGGCCGCCTGGTCTTCGGGCGTCAGGATTTTCGGATACACGACCGCGCCGCGAACGTGAAACTCGGAGAGGCGGCTGATGTATTCGGCTTCCTTGCGATAGTCGTTGCCGGTGGTGAGCATCACGGCGCGGCGGTCGCTGGCGTGGGCGGCGGCCTGGAAGCCCTGGACGGTGCGCCAGATGCCTTCGTGCTGCTCGCTCGGGTAGATGAACGCGAATGCATCCAGCTCCACGCCTCCCTCGCCTGGTTGTGAAGACGCAGGTTCGGTGGCGGGTGTATTGCGCAGGATGCGGGTGCCGGCGCGTGCGCGGCGTTCGACGAGTCCTTCGTGAGCGAGCAGCGCCATGGCCTTGGCTATCGTGTTGGGGCTGCATCCGAAACGTTCGGCGAGTTCGAGTTCGGTGGGGAGCGTCTCGCCCTGCTGCCATTCGCACGCCAGCACCCGCTCGCGGAGGTCGGCGTGGATGTTTTGAACTTTTTTCGAGGCCGTGGGGATCATCGTTGGTTTCCGAAGAAAATCGAAAGAAGTGAGGTTTTCAATAAAAAAATGAGTTTTAGTTTAAAGGTGAGGTTATTTTTTGCCGCCAGGTTCTTTTACTCGTTTCATAAGCACCCATATTTGAAGAAAATTATGAAAATTAACCGCGAAGGATGCGAAGGGTGCGAAGATCGGAAAAAGGGGAACCGCAGGAACCTGGTCAAGCCGGTGGCCGCAACGATAGTGGCGGTATTTTCATCTTCGCGCTCTTCGCACTCTTCGCGGTAAAAATCAGTGTCAGGAAGTTCCCTTGGGGGCATTTGGGTCGTGATAACCGGCAAAATCCGTGTGCAGGATAAGGTTTTCCATAATGTCCTCTTCTCCCTTTTCGTCCGATCTCTCCCGTCCGGCGGCTCCGTCCGGTCTGCTGTGCGACCTGCTGGCAATGCCTGAAAAGACGCGCATCGCCACCGTGCGTCCGACGTTTGGCTGGATTCCCGGCGGAGGCCGGCCCGGGCCGGCGCAGCAGGCGTATCAGGTGCGCGTCGTGCCGGCTTCGGACGGAAACGGGGGCGTCCTGTGGGATACGGGGACGGTGGTGTCCTCTTCGTCACTGAATATCGAATACGCCGGAGAGCCGCTGGCATGGGGCGGATCGTATGGCTGGACCGTGCGCACGTGGGCGGCCGGGAGCGATCTTTCCGGACAGGCGGCAAGCCCGTGGGCGGCTCTCCGGTATTTCACGCTGGCCGATCGCGCGCCTTCCGGACCGGTGCCGAAGGGGGGGGGGGGGGAGGGAGGGGATAACGAGCCGGTGAGCGTGTACCGGACGGAGGTCCGGCCGGTGGCTTCCGTGCGCATGGAACGCGGTTTGGCGGACGGGCGCGGCGGCTGGACGATCGACTTCGGCAAACAGGCCTTCGGGTGGCTGGAGCTTGATCTGGAGGCCCCGGCGAATCTCGACGGCAGCCACGTGACGGTGCGGCTGGGCGAAGCCTGGCGCGATGGCGCGCTCGACCGCACGCCGCCCGGGTCCGTGCGTTACGCGGAGTCGGTCGTGACGCTGCGGGCGGGGCGGCATCGGTATCGCGTAAAAACGTCCGCCGACGAGCGCAACACCGCCGGTCTTGCCGCGATTCGCCTGCCCGCCGCGCTGGGCGTGGTGCTGCCATTCCGGTTTGTGGAGGTGGAAACGCCCGCCGGTGCCGCCGGCGTTGTCTTGCACGCGGCCACGCTCATGCGTGTGCAGTATCCGTTTGACGACTCCGCGGCGCGTTTCCGGTCTTCGTCGCCGGAGCTGGATGCGGTGTGGGAGCTTTGCCGTTACAGCATGCTGGCGACGTCATTCGCCGGGTATTACGTGGATGGCGACCGGGAACGCATCCCGTACGAGGCCGATGCGTTCATCAACCAGCTCGGCCATTATGCGGTGGATCGCGAGTTTTCGCTCGCCCGCCGCACCCACGAATACCTGCTGGCGCACCCGACCTGGCCGACGGAGTGGAAGCAGCATTCGATCCTGATCGCGTGGGCCGATTATGAGGCGACCGGCGATGCGCGGTCGTTGCTGCGCCACTACGATTGCCTGAAAAACGAAAAACTCCTTTCGCAGTACGAGCGCGCCGATGGGCTGCTCGTGACGGGCAACTTGCGGGAGTTGCAGGGCGGGCGCACGGACTGCGGCGACATCGTGGACTGGCCGTTGTGCGAGCGCGACGGATACGAATTCCGCCTGGTCAACACGGTGGTGAACGCTTTCCATTACCGCACGCTGGCGCTGATGGGAAAAATCGCCCGCGCCGTGGGGAACGATCGCGATGCCGGGGAATTTGCCTCCCGGGCGACGGCGTTTTACGGGCGGTTCAACGAGGTGTTTTTCGACGCCGGCCGCGACGGCGGCGTGTATGTCGATGGCGAGGGCAGCGGTCACGCCTCGCTGCACGCCAATCTGTTCCCGCTGGCGTTCGGACTCGTGCCGGCGGAGCGGCGGGCGAGCGTCGTGGCGTTCATCCGGTCGCGCGGCATGGCGTGTTCGGTTTATCCCGCGCAGTTCTTGCTGGAGGGGCTATTCGAGTCGGGAGTGCCCGGCGCGGCGGAGTATGCGGTCGGGCTGATGACGGGCGGCGGGCGGCGAAGCTGGCGCAACATGCTCGATCACGACGCGACGATCACCTGGGAGGCCTGGGACCAGAGTTTCAAGCCGAACCAGGACTGGAACCACGCCTGGGGTGCGGTGCCGGCCAACATTGTTATGCGTTATGTGCTCGGCGTGCGTCCGCTGGAGCCGGGTTACGGCCGCATCCTCGTCGCGCCGCAACTCGGCACGTTGACGATGGCCGAGGGCACGGTGCCCACGATTCGCGGCCCCGTGCGGGTGCGCGCCTGGCGGGATGCGGAGGGGCGGGAGGGGCGCACGCACTGCGAGGTCGAGACGCCGGCCAATGTGACGGTGGCGGCGCCTTGATGTAAAATCACCGCCAGGCGTGCAGCACCTGAAATTTTTGCCCCATGTTGCCGGGGTGCAGGAGCTGCATGAGCGCCTGCTTGCGCGGGCTGAAGCCGGCGGCTTCGGCCGCGAAGGTTTTTTCCAGAAAGGCGGCGCCATGGCGCACGAAAAAGGCTTCCTGCGACTCGACCGCGGGCTCGCGGAAGCGGTCGGCCGTGTCCTGCAACGCCGCCTCCAGCCAGTCCCAGCAGACGTGGGCGGTGAGGTCCTGTTCGCCGGGGCAGGCCAGCAGGTCGTTGTGCTGGCGGTGGGCGCGGTAGGCGCGGGCGGTGCCGGCGGGGCATTCGTGCGCGAGTTGTTCCCGCCGTTTGCCGTAGTCGAACGCGATAAAAAGACCCTGCCACGGTTGCGCGGCGATTTCCGCGGCCAGCGCCGCCGCCGCGCGCGGGGCGTCGAAAAGGTAGCCGTCGGGGATTTCAGCGTCGCCGGGCAGCCACGGTTCGCGGACCGGACCGAGTTCGACTTCGGAAAGCGCGGGGAGGGGGGGGGGAGGGGAGAGGGGGACGCCTGCTTCCGGCGTGGCACGGCCATCCTGGCCGTGGACGGATTGGCAGCAAAACGCCGCCGGATTGTTAGCGGTCACTGCGGAGAGGCAATGCTCACGGGCAAGGATGCCCGTGCCACGACATGGGCTGGAAGCCCATGCCACTGCCAGCCGCACGCCGAGTTCCCGCCATTCATCGCCGCGCCGGATGAAACGCCGCACCGGTTGCGCGTCGAGGAGTTCGTTGGAAAACACCACGCACCGCCCCTCGATCCGCAGCGGTTCGCCAAGGCGCAGCGTCCGCTCGCCTGCGAACGGATGGGCCACGCCGCGCAGCACGCCGCCGTCCGGCTCCGCGCCGATTTCGACGAACATAAAATCCCCCGCCCGCTGACCATGCCGGCCGAGCAACGATTCGGCTGCGGCGCAGACGAGTTCGCCAAAAACCGGCCCGCTGCTCGTCGCCGTATAAAAATCCGTGCCCGCGCCGCGCCCCACCCGCCGCCGGGATGCGCGGTAGTAGCCGCATTCGCGGTCGTAGAGCGCCAGGTCCATGAAATCGGCAAACGTCAGGGTATCATTTGTTCCCTGCAGGAGGGCCCGCCGCCGGAATGCGGAGGCAAACGCGGGGGAGGCGGGGGGAGGGGGAGGGAGGACGGATGAAGACGAACCCATTTACAAAGCCATCCTGGATGGCCACAGTGCGCCCCATGCTCAACCGGTTTCTTGCCGTAATGACCACCTTCATGCTTGGCATTGTGCTAGCGCTCAGTGTCGCCCACCTCGGCGCCGCGTGGCGCTGGTGGCCGGCCCGCGATGTCAACCGCGCCGCCGACGCTGTCGGCGAGGTGATGAAAACCGTCAACCGCTACTATGTTGACGAGAACGCCGTGAAACCGGAAGACCTGCGCGACGCCGCCATCGCCGCCATCGGTCGCAAACTCGATCCGTATTCCGGATACATGCCGCTGTCCGAGTATCAGGTGTTGCAGGAGGAAATGGACGGCGAGTTTGGCGGTATCGGCGTGCAGGTGGAGCGCAAGGACGATGCCGTCGTGGTGATCGCGCCCATGCCGGGCGGGCCGGGCGACCGCGCCGGCGTGCTGCGCGGCGACCGTATCGTGGCGATTGGCGATACGCGCCTCGACAAGCCTCCGATGGAAGACGTCATCCGCCAGCTTCGCGGCAAACCGGGCACGGAAGTCGCGGTCACCTTTTTCCGTCCGTCCGACGAGAAGGAGCGCACGCTCAGGATCAAACGCGAGCGCATCCATGTGGACAGCGTGCGCGACGTGCATCTGATCGACGACACGGGCATCGGTTACATCCAGATCACCCAGTTTGGCGAGCAGACGGCGGGCGAGTTTTCCGCCGGACTCGCCCGGTTGCGGGACGAGGGGGCGAAGTCGCTCATCCTCGATTTGCGCGACAATCCCGGCGGCTTGCTCGATGCGGCGGTGGCGGTGGTCGAGCCGTTTTTCAAAAAGGGCGAACTCATCGTCTATACCCAGGGTCGCAATCCGGAGGACCGGCAGGAAATCCACGCCCGCTCGCGGAGGGAGCCGTTCGGCCTGCCGGTCGCGGTGCTCATCAATGGCGGCAGCGCGAGCGCCGCGGAGATTGTCACCGGTGCGCTCAAGGATACGGATCGTGCCGTCGTCATCGGCGAAAAATCTTTCGGCAAGGGGTCGGTGCAGACGATCTTCAACATGCGCGGCGGCGCCGGCATGCGGCTGACGACGGCCCGCTACTACACGCCGTCGGGCGTGACGATTCACGGCGTGGGCATCCAGCCCGACATCCCGATAAAAATGACGCCCGAGGAAGAAAACGCCGTGCGCCTGCAGCGCCTCCGTCCCGACGTCACCGATCCGGCCGAGTTTAAAAAACGCTTCGATCTCGATTTCACCGAAGACCGCCCCCTCGCCGCCGCAGTCGAGGAACTGAAGAAAAAAATGCAGTCCTGAAATACTGGCCCACGGAACACACGGAATACACGGAAAATCAAACAGACGAACTCGTGAAGTCTCCCCGCACCAGATCGACAACCGGCGTCCACCCCCCTCTCCCGGAATCACGGGCACGGATGCCCGTGCCACGTTGTCCTCCGCGTAACGTCAGTGATTGATTTTCCGTGTATTCCGTGTGTTCCGTGGGCTATCTGTCTGCATTCTCCATGCTTCTCGCTCTCGAAACCTCCTGTGACGAAACCGCCGTCGCCCTCTTCGATCCCGCCGTCGGGCTGACCGGGGAATGGGTGCACAGCCAGATCGCGCTGCACGAGAAACACGGCGGCGTGGTACCCGACCTCGCCACGCGCGAACACCTGCACACCCTCGCGCCGCTGCTGACGCGGGCGCTGGCGCGCCCGCTAATGAAGAATGAAGAATGCAGAATGCAGAATGTGGCGGAAAATCCGCCTGCGGGATCGTGTCATTCTTCATTCTCCATTCTTCATTCTTCATTAGCGGGCGCGCCAGCGCCCGCGTTAACCGGCTTGGCTGTGACGCACGGCCCTGGCTTGGCCGGGTGCCTGGCGATCGGCGTGGCCGCGGCCAAGGCGCTGGCGCTCGCGCTGCGCGTGCCGCTGACCGGCGTCAATCACCTGCGCGGCCACGTGTTTTCCCCCTTCATCACGCTGCATGCGGAGGCGCCGGCGGAGTTTGACGCGCGACTCGCCGCGCTGTTGCCGCACCTCGCGCTGGTCGTTTCCGGCGGCAACACGCTGCTGGCCGAAGTGGATGCGGAGCGCCGCATCCGCGTGCTTTCTTCCACACGCGACGACGCCGCAGGCGAGGCGCTCGACAAGGGGGCGAAGCTGCTCGCGCTCGGTTATCCGGGTGGACCGCTGATCGAAAAACGCGCCGCGAGCGGCCGGGCCGATGCGTACGATTTTCCGCGCGGTATCGGCGCCCGCGCCGAACTCGATTTCAGCTTTTCCGGCCTGAAGACCAGCTTGCGTTACCAGCTCGAAAAAATGACGCCGGCCGACATCGGCGAGCGGATGGACGATCTCTGTGCGAGCTACCAGCAGGCGGTGGTCGATGCGCTGGCGCGCAAGACCACGCTTGCGCTGGCGCGTGGCGCGGGCGACGGCAGCGCGTATCGCAGCGTGGGCCTCTCCGGCGGCGTGGCCAACAACCGGACGTTGCGCGAGACGCTCGCCCGCGTGGCGGCGAAGCGGCGGGTGCCGTTGCTGGCGGCCTTGCCGCGGCACACAGGGGACAATGCGGGGATGATCGCTTTCGCCGCCTGGGCCGACCCGGCGACGCAGCCGGTGGCGGATCTCGCCGACCTCGCCATCGCGCCGGGGCTGGAGTTGGCCTGAGTCGGAGCCGCTCCGTCCGTGACCTGATGTTTGTCACACGAACGTAACCGTTTCGTCACGATGCCGCCGCGAGGAGGTGCGATTCTCGGGGTGCAACCATGAGAATCGCTCTCGTAGCCGAAACATTCCCGCCCGAAATCAACGGGGTGGCGATGACATTCGGGGTGATCGCCCGGGAACTGGGACGGCGCGGGCATGCGGTGACGGTTTACCGCCCGGCGCGTGACGATCTGCCGCCCGCCTCGTCGCATCCGCAGTTTTCGGAGGTGGCGATGCCCGGCATGCCGCTGCCGGGTTATCCGATGATGCGGCTCGGTTTCCCGGCGAGCGCCGCGTTCCGGCGCTGGTGGCGGCAGGACGGCGTGGATCTCGTGCACGTCGTCACCGAAGGGCCTCTCGGGGCCTCGGCGGTGAGCGCGGCCCGACGTATCGGGATTCCGGTGACATCGGGTTTTCACACCAATTTCCACAGCTACACCCGGCATTACGGCATGCGGTTTCAAATTAAATATCATATCAATCACTTCGCCCTGAAATCAAAACTGCTCATCAAATCCTCTGCGCATGCCCTCCAATACCTCCATTCTTGGGCTTCCGCGTAACATCAGTTAAAAATGACGGGGGGCACGTTACGGTTGCGGGCCGGCGGGTGACGAGCCGTTGCGTCGCCGGCCTCCCGGAGCGCCACGCAACACACGGCTGAAAACCGGACTTGCACGGCCCGGGCCGGCCCCGGAAACCGGGGATTATTCGCCTGTGCAATCCGTTTGTTATCCGCGTAATCCGTGGTTTTCGGGAAAGGCGTTTTTTGTCCGGGGAACGCGCATCGGAGCGGTGGCCGGGGCCTTGCCGGTTGTGGGTCAGCAGGGCGCGGAAACAGATCGGGTGCAGTACGCGGATGACTGGACCAATCACCCCGGCGAGCCTCTCCGCCAGCTTCCGGTCTCCACGGAAACGGTTTGCGGGATGCCTGAAACGTTTTGCGGCAAGACCCGGGACTTTTGCGGGAAGACCTGGAGCGCTGTCGTAAAGACCGAAAACCTTTACGCCAGGGCCGAAAGGTTTGGCGGCATGACCGGAACCTTTTGCGGCATGACCGAAAGGTTTTGCGGGGCTCCGGAGGGGGGGCGGTATGGGCCGGAAACGTTCCGGTCTTCCCGCAAAGGGGGCCGGGATCGGGCAAACGGGTTCGCGCCGCGACCGGAGCGGTTGCGCTTGCGACGGGGGGCGCTCCGGTCTTCCCGCACGCCTCTGTTATACTGTCGCCAACGGCTCCGGGGTGTAACCACGTTGAATTGCATCCGGCCTCATCCTCGCGAAAAACAAATACTCGCCCCCCCTCCCTCGCCCCGCCAATTTGGGCGCCTTCATGGCCTTCCCACAGATTCCGGCGATCCTCGCCGGGCGAGACATCTCTACCAGCGACCTCAACACGCCTCCGGCTCTCGTGCGCCTGTATGCCTGGATGTTCTGCTCGCGCACCACCGATAACCGCATCGAGAACATCTTCCGCGAAGGCAGCATCAAGGGCACCTGCGCCGGCGGCCAGGGCAATGAAGCGCTCATCGTCCCGCTCGCCCTTCTCGCCGACAAGGCCATCGACGTCATCTCCTTCACGCACCGCGACCTCGGCGGTCACCTCATCTGGAGCGGCCACCTCTGCGAACACCTCGACCAGTATTTCGCCAACGCGCAAAGCCCCACCCGCGCCCGCGAAGGCAACGTCCACCACGGCGACCCGGCCAACCGCTCCCTGCCGATGATCAGCCACCTCGGCATCATGATCTCCAACGTCGCCGGCCTCGCCGACGCCCAGCGCCGCGCCGGCAAACCCGCCGTCGGCTTCGCCCTCTTCGGCGACGGCGGCTCCAGCACCGGCGACATCCACGAAACCCTCAACCTCGCCTCGCTCCTCTCCCTCCCCGTTGTCTTCATCGTCGAAAACAACGGCATCGCCTACTCCACCCCCGTCAGCGAGCAATACCCCTCCGGCGTCGAGCTGTGGACCCGCGCCGCCGCCTACAACATGGAAGGCCGCTTCCTTGACGCCACCGGCGATCCCGAAAAAATCGCCCGCCAGCTTGCCGACGCCATCGACACCGTCCGCACCACCTCCCGCCCCCTCCTCATCGAAGCCCGGACCCTTCGCCTGCGCGGCCACGCCGCCTACGACACGCGCGACTACCTCACCGCCGACCAGATCCGGACCATCGACGACGCCGACCCCCTCCCCCGTTTTCGCGCCCGGCTCGCCGCCGAAGGCCACGCCGCCGCCATCGAAAAACACGAACAGGACATCCGCGCCTTCATCGAGGACTGCATCAAGGTCTCCCTCGCCGTCCCCCCCCCCCCCCTCCTCGCTTCCGCCCGACGCCTTCGCGCCCACCGCCACCGAAATCGTCTGGAAACCCGATCT
>JAISAX010000643.1 GCA_031266495.1 Opitutaceae bacterium | reverse complement strand
TACAGTTACTTGCGTGATTTTTTTCGCGCACGGTTCTGCTGCGTTACGGAGAGCGGACTGGGCGTCGTGGCGGTCAGTTGTCATGTGGCGTGGTGGCGTGCTCGTGTAGTAAAAATACGTAAGCCGTCTGTTTTCCGCGAAGCGCGGCAGCCAGGTCAAGACCTGATTTTGGCGTTTTTTTTGCCTTTTTCTCCAATCGCATCCGCCGGTTGACACCATTGGCGCACCGTCCAGATTTCCGGCGTCCGATTTCATTCCGTCTCCTCCCGCCGCCTCCATTCTGTTTTTTCTGTCGAACCCGACGACCCTACCGATGGCCTACACCGAAGACCGCTCCGCCTGGTTTGATGGCCAGGGACTCTGGCAACACATCCCCGCCTCCGACTGGAACTCCTGGACCTGGCAGCTCCGCAACCGCATCACCCGGCTGGAGGAACTCGAACGCTACATGACGCTCACGCCCGACGAGCGCGCCGGCGTCCTCTTCGCCGGCAACAAGCTCTCGCTCGCGATCACCCCGTATTTTTTCAACCTCATCGACCGCGACGACCCTGCCGACCCCATCCGCCTGCAAGTCATCCCGCGCGCCGGCGAAAGCCGGCTCCACGCCGAGGAGAGGCTCGACTCGCTCGGCGAAGACGAACACTCGCCCGTGCCCGGCCTCGTGCACCGTTACCCCGACCGGGTGCTGTTTCTCGTCACCGACCGCTGCGCCAGCTACTGCCGTTACTGCACGCGCAGCCGCCTCGTGTCCAACGCGCAGGACTACAACTTCCATCCCGAATACGAACAGGGCCTGCGTTACATCGAGGCGCACCCCGAGGTGCGCGACGTGCTCCTCTCCGGCGGCGACCCGCTGCTCCTCGCCGACCGCAAGCTCGACCACCTGCTGGGGCGGCTCCGCGCCATCCCGCATGTCGAGTTTATCCGCATCGGGTCGCGCATCCCGGTGTTCATGCCGCAGCGCATCACGCCCGAACTGTGCGATGTATTCAAAAAACACGGACCGGTCTGGATGAGCATCCACGTCAACCATCCGCGCGAATGCACCGCCGGGCTGCGCGACGCCTGCGAACGCCTTTCCTTCGCCGGCGTGCCCCTCGGCAACCAGAGCGTGCTCCTGCGCGGCGTCAACGACGACCCCGGCGTGATGAAGGCGCTCGTCCACCGCCTGCTGCGCATGCGCGTGCGCCCCTATTACCTTTACCAGATGGACCTCATCACGGGCGGATCGCACTTCAAGGTCGATGTCCGTCGCGGCCTGGAAATCATCAAAAACCTGCGCGGGCGCACGACCGGGTATGCGATTCCCCAATACGTGATCGACGCTCCCGGCGGCGGCGGCAAGGTGCCGATGAACCCCGACACCATCGAAAAAATCACCGACGACGAGGTGATCTTTCGCAACCACGAGGGTCACACCTTCCGCTATCCGCTGACCTCGACGCCCGTCCCCGGCAAGACTCCCGCCGATCTCGCGGGCGCCCCCGCCCCTGTTGACTCGATAACGGATGTTGCGCGGTACCTCACGTAGGGGCCGCAGGGGCTTCGCTTGCGAAGCCCGCGAGCGACCTGATGCAACGGGAGATGCGCCAAAAGGTGTGCACTCCGGGGTAACGGGTAACGGAAAGGTCCGGGGAGCGCACGCGTCTCGCGTGCAGGCCGAGGCGTCCCCGCCTCGGCTTCTGTCGCCCGGAACGGGAAGCAGCCCCTATTTCGTGGAGACAGCGGCGGCGGCGAAGGCTTTGGCCTTGGCGGTGATGGCGGCCCAGTTCCTGTCTTTCAGCGCCTGGGCCTGGACCAGCGAACTGCCGGCGGCGGTGGCGAAGGCGCCCGCCTTGATGAAGTCGCCGAGGTTGTTCTCGTTGACGCCGCCCGTCGGCACCATCTCGACCTGCGGGAGCGGGGCCTTGAGCGACTTGATGTAGGCGGGACCGAAAAACTCGGCGGGGAAAATCTTGGCGACATCGGCGCCGGCGTCCCAGGCGTTGACGACCTCTGTCGGCGTGAGGGCGCCGCTGAACACCGGCACGCTGTAGCGGCGGCACAGTGTGATGACGTCGGGCCGGAGCGCGGGCGTGACGATGAAGCGTGCTCCGGCGAGGATGCCGGCGCGGGCCGTCTCGGCATCGAGCACGGTACCCAGGCCGAACAGGAAACCGGGGAGCGCGGCGGTGGCCTTTTCCAGCATGTGGAGGGCGCCGGGCGTCGTCATGGTAAGCTCGATACTCGTGAGACCGCCCTCGGCGAGGGCTTTTGCACAGTCGAGGAGACCGTCGGGATTGTCAGCGCGGATGAGCGCAATGACTTTTTCGTTACGGATTTTTGTGAGGATGGCGTCTTTTTTCATGGGCAAAACAGGCGCGACACTGCCAGCCACAAACCCGGTCCGGCAACCCGATAACAACAATACGCGACAAGACAGGCGGTTTTGTGCTAACCCACCCGCGCCCCATCCGCTTCGCGGAAATGGAGAATGCAGAATGAAGAATGGAGAATGGAGAATGGAGAATGGGCGGCTTCGCCGTCAGGTCGGGAGTTGGTTGCGTCGAGCAGGGCGCAGGTCCGCTTTCTTCATTCAGCATTCTTCATTCTGCATTCTGCATTCTTCATTTGCCTCGCGCGCCCCCCCCCCCCCCCCCCCCCCCCCACCCGGAGCAAAGCGGATGAATATTTTTTTTATTCACTCAGATGTAAAACACGAAGCGGTCTGCTGGG
>JAISAX010000632.1 GCA_031266495.1 Opitutaceae bacterium | reverse complement strand
CCGGCCGTGCCGGCATCGACGGGGATGAAGTTGGTCTGGGGACCGGCGGGGACGATGAGACCGTGACGGGAGAGCCGGTTGGAATCGAAGCTGTCGGCGTGGCAGCCATCGGAGGCGACAGAGGCCTCATAGCGGCCCTTCGTTTTCCTGACCAGGCGGTGATCATCGAAGAGCCAGCGGCAGGCGGGGAGCGCGATGCGGCCGTCGTCCAGGTCGTTCACGTATCCATCACTCGTATACTGCTTCATCGTGAAGGTCTGGCCCTGGTGGACGAGTGTTTCGCTGCCGATGATGAGCTCGACCTGGATGAGATGGCGCAGGGCGGCCTGCAGCATGAGCGCCCAATAGCGTTCGCTCGTGGCGTCGATGCAGAGGCAGCGGGGGGCGCGGCCGAGGCGGGCGCTGACGACCTTGACGACTTGCTCGATGCGGGCGTTGGCGATGGCCGGGTCCTTGGTTTTCCAGCGCCAGACAAGGCGATTGGCGATCGCGGCGGCTTCGTGCTGCGCAACGGTGAGGGAGGTGGGATTGCTCTTCTCGCCTTCGGTGGTGCCAAGGTCGAGACCGAGGGCGGTGTCGAGGCCGGGCCGGATGTGCTCAATCCAGTCGGCGGGCGGCTCCTCGCCGTCGTCCACGGCAATGCAGGTGGGCGAGAGGCTGTGGCTCTGGGCGCGCTCCAGGGCGAGGCGCGAACAGGCGGCCGTGCCGGAGGCGGAGAAGTTAAGGGCCATGTTGCGGTCCCAGGATTCGCGGTCGAGGGCGATGCGGCGGTCTTCCTCCGCGCTGATCACGGCGCCGGTCTTGGGGTGATAGAGCTTCGCTCCGGCCGCGATGCCGTCGTGGCAGTCCACCCGATGGATGGTGAGGCCGGCCGTGGACTCATACCAATGCCCGGCGGGGTTGACATCGAAGGTCATGCCCGGCGGGGGCAAGAGAAGCTCGTGAGAGAAATGGTTGTCGTCGATCGGCGGGGTCGTCGCCAGGAGGCATGTAAACGAAGGATCGGACGACATGATGTAGATCATGGCGTCCCAGACGCCGCGGAAGTCGGCGATCAGGCCGCACTCGTCGATCATGACGGAGCCGGTAAAACCGCGGGCGGTGGCCGGGTTGGGCGCGATGACCTGGGTGCGTGAATAGACCGTCTGGTCGTGCCAGTATTTTACGATCATGCGGCGGCTCTCGAAGGCGGCGGCAAAGTCGTCGTCGGTGCCGTCCGCAAGCACGTCGCGGCCGTGGGCGTCCTCGGCGTGGATGGGGTGTTTGCTCTGCGCCTGGATGTGGCGGATGATGTCCCTGAACAGGGCGGCCTCTTTCTCGATGACCTCGTGGCCGACCAGGAGCGAGGCGGAGGCAAAGGTGACGAGACGGCCGGGGTTGGCGATCATCTCGCGCAGGGCGCGGAGGGCGAGCGTCGTGGTCTTGCCGCTCTGCCGGCGCCAGAGCGCAAGCAGCATGCGCAGGTCGCGGCGCTGCATGAGGGACCGCGAATAGTCGCGCAGGCGGAAGAGTGGTTTGACCGGGGGAGGTGTCATGCGGGGGTGACTACATCGCGTCGATGGTTTCGAGGATGATTTGCGACATGCGCAGGCGGCTTTCGGCGGTGCCGGTGTTCCGCTCGATCTCCTTGCGGAGATCGGCGATCTGGTCGCGCAGTTTGGTCTTTGCCAGGTCGCGCTCCTGGCGAAGGCTGGCGATCTGCTCGTCGCGGAGCTTGAGGTCGGCGTCCCTGAGGCGCAGGTCGGCGGCGAGTTTTTCCGCCTGCATTTGCAGGCGCCGCAGGTCGGCGGCGAGCCGCTCGGCTTCCTGTCGCAGGCGGGAGGCATCGCGCTCCCCGGCGGCGAGGGTGTTGATGGACTGGACGACCTTCAGGAACATGCCGGGGTTTTCCTTCAACAGAGGGGTGAACGTGGCGGGGTCGAAGGTGCCGAGGGCTTCGGTGAGCATGGCGGAGGCAACCGTCTGGGCGCCCTGGGCAAGGTCCGCCCCGTTGGCAACGGCCTCGCCGACCAGTTGCCGGGCCGCCGCGGCGCGGTCGCGGATGGCCTGCGCCGCCTCCCGGCGTTCCTGCCAGCGCGCAAAATAGCCTTGGCGAAAGTCGGTGATGTTCTGGTCGGTGAGCGGCAGGACGCGGGCGTTGAAGGCGTGCTCTTCCACCCAGTTCGCCAGCGCCCGGCCGCTGTCGCCGGCCTCCATGCGCGTGCAGAATTTCTCCAGGAGCTTCGGCTCGCCGCCCAGGGCGCGGTAAATCTTGGATTGGTGGATGGCCATTTGCTGAAACGCTGAAAGGCGGAAAAACCGGGATCTGAAATCCCGTCAGGAAGAGGCGGAGAGGCGATCCTCCCAGGCGGAGAGAACGCGGATGCCGGATTCCGTGATGGCCCAGCAAGAGACGCCCATCGCGGCGGAGTGGTGCTGGCGCAGATACTTTTTGACGGTGTATCCGGAGAGCGTGTCGCTGATGCGCGTGCGGGCCATGAGGTCGTCGGGGGCGATGGCCTCCACGATGGAATTGAGGGTGAGCGCGGCAGGCGCGGCGGGGGCCAGCAGGCGCAGGACGGCGAGGTTGATGTCTTCCTTGTTCATGGTGTCTGGTATTCCGGGTTTGGTTACGGGTGAAAATCAGGAGCCGAGGCGGCGGTTGATCTGCTCCACGAGGGCGGAGGTGGCCTTGCTCTCGGCGCTGAGGGCGCGCAGGAGGTCGAACATTTGCCGGTTGTCCTCCCTCTGCTCTTCGCGGTTTTTGTCGAGGGCGTCCATGAGCTCCTGACGTTGTTCGCCCATCTTCCGCTCGAACTCCTGGCGCAGGTCGCGCAGGCCGGCGAAGAGCGCGTCAACGGAGCGCTTGCTCGCAAACTCTTTCGTGAAGCGCACGTCGAGCGGCTGCGCGATCTCCGTCTTGGGCGGCGTCCGGATTTTTTCCCAGATATAGATGCCGAAACCGACGACGGCGGCGGCGCAAAGGAGCCATGTCATCAGTTCGCTGGAAGAGGGTTGCGGGAGGTTGGTGGGCATGTGGTGGTGACGGTCGGTGCGGATGGAGGAACAAATCTGCTCCCCGCCCGGTAAATGGGAAAACCCGGACGGGGAGGTTTTGCTGTCTTGGCGTGGCGTTATGGTGTACAGGACTCCCCCCTTCGCCCTGCGGGCTTCGGAGGGCGCGCCCCCCGAAGCCCGCAGGGCGAAGGGGGGTTGGATCCCGCGCCCGCCCGTTCTGTCATTCCTCTATGAATACCCCTGTCGTTCAACTCCAGGGGCGGGCGCGGGAAAGTGGCTGCCGGCGGCTGCTAGTGGACGACCGCCTCCTTGACGGCGGTGGCGACTCCTTCGGCGGCTTCGCCAATGGCGGTGCCGGCGGCAGTCACGGTGTCGCCAATGGCGGCTCCGGCTTTTGTATTGGCTTCGGCGGAGACGGCGAGCGGGGCGCTGGCGTTGCCGGTGATGGAGTCCGCGGCCAGGGCAATGTCACCGAAGCGCAGACTGAGGTTCTGAAATTGCGTGTCCTTGGCGATGGTGACGGCGTAGGAGGCGCCGGCGGGCGAAGTCACGCGGATGGT
>JAISAX010000628.1 GCA_031266495.1 Opitutaceae bacterium | reverse complement strand
CCGGCCGTGCCGGCATCGACGGGGATGAAGTTGGTCTGGGGACCGGCGGGGACGATGAGACCGTGACGGGAGAGCCGGTTGGAATCGAAGCTGTCGGCGTGGCAGCCATCGGAGGCGACGGACGCGACGTAGAGCCCGCGCTCCTTGCGGACGAGGCGGTGATCGTCGAAGAGCCAGCGAGCGGCGGGGAGCGCGACGCGGCCGTCGTCCAGGTCGTTGACGTATCCGTCCGATAGATACTGCTTCATGGTGAAGCTCTGGCCCTGGTGAATGATGCGCTCGCTGCCGATGATCAGCTCGACGCGGATCAGGTGGCGCAGGCTTTGTTGCAGCATGAGCGCCCAATAGCGTTCACTCGTGGCGTCGATGCAGAGGCAGCGGGGGGCGCGGCCGAGGCGGGTGCTGACAGCCCTGACGACTTGCTCGATGCGGGCGTTGGCGATGGCCGGGTCCTTGGTTTTCCAGCGCCAGACAAGGCGATTGGCGATCGCGGCGGCCTCGTGCTGCGCAACGGTGAGGGAGGTGGGATTGCTCTTTTCTCCCTCGGTCGTGCCGAGGTCGAGACCGAGCGCGGTGTCGAGGCCGGGCCGGATGTTCTCAATCCAGTCGGCGGGCGGCTCCTCGCCATCATCGACGGCGATGCAGGTGGGCGAGAGGGGATGCGATTGCGCCCGCTCCAAGGCGAGGCGCGAGCAGGCGGCGGTGCCCGTGCTCGCGAAGATGAGCCCCATGTTGCGATCCCAGGACTCCCGATCCAGCGCAAGGTGACGATCCTCCTGCGCGCTGATGACCGCCCCGGTCTCGGGATGATAAAGCTTCGCGCCAGCCTCAATGCCGTCATGCACGTCCACGCGATGCACCATCAGGTTCGCCGTGCTCCGGTACCAGTGCCCGGCGGGGTTTACCTCAAACGTAGTGCCGGGGGGAGGGAGCAGGATCTCGTGGGCGAAGTGCGCGTCGTCAATGGGCGGCGTCGTGGCGAGCAGGCAGGTGAAGGAGGGGTCGCTGCTCATGATGAAGATCATGGCATCCCAGACTTCCCGGAATGGTTTTATCAGGCCGAACTCGTCAATCATGACCGATCCGGTGAACCCGCGGGCCGTCGCCGGGTTGGGGGCGATGACCTGGGTGCGGGAGTGGACCAGGTTGTCGTGCCATAATTTGACGATCATGCGCCGCGACTCGAACGCCTCGGTAAAATCGTCCTCCGTGCCTTCGGCCAGCACGTCGCGGCCTTCCTTGTCCTCCGCCGTGACCGGGTTTTTTTGTTGGGCCTGCACGTGCCGCAGGATCTCCCGGAACAGATGCGCCTCTTTCTCGATGACTTCGCGCCCCACCAGCAGGGACGCCGAGGCAAAGGTGACGAGCCGTCCGGGGTTCGCGGCCATTTCGCGCAGGGCGCGCAGGGCCAGTGTCGTGGTTTTCCCGCTTTGGCGCCGCCATAGTGCGGCCATCAGGCGCAGGTCGCGCCGGCGCATCAGGGAGCGGGAGTACTCGCGCAGCCGGAAGAGCGGGGGCGGGGCGGCGGGGGCGGTGGCATCGGGTGTGGCGCGGGTGGTAGTCATGGTGTCATTACATGGCGTCGATGGTGTCCACGATGGCCTGCATCATGCGCTGGCGGTCCCCGGCGCCGCCGGATTTGGCCGCGAGGGCCTTGCCCAGGGCTTCGATCTGCTCCCGGATCTTCGCCTTGGCGCGTTGACGCTCCTCCTGGAGCTTTCCAACCTGCTCTTCCTTGAGGCGCAACTCGGCGGCGGTCTTCTCGACCTGCATTTGCAGGGAGCGGCGGTCGTTCTCGCTGCGGTTGAGGTTGCCGAGGGTGTTGACGATGTTGAGGAATTGCGCGGGCTTCTCCGCGCACAGGCCGCGCAATGTGGCCGCGTCAAATGTCTCCAGGACTTCGGCGATGGTGGCGGTGGCATGGAGCTGCGCGGCCTCGGCGATGCTGGCCCCGCCGGCGCGGGCTTCGCTGAGGAGTTGCCTGGACGCCGCGGCGCGGTCGCGGAGGGCGGCGGAGGCTTCGCGTTGAGACTGCCAGCGGGCATAGTAGCCCTGCCTAAAGTCCGTGATGTTCTGGTCGCTGATCGGCAGCGCCTTGGGATCATGCGCATACTCTTCCACCCAGTTGGCCAACATCCGGCCCGAGTCGCCGGCTTCCATGCGCTCGCAGAATTGGTCGAGCAGCTTCCGGCTGCCGCCCAGGGCGCGATAGATTTTGGACTGGTGGATTGCCATGGTCGGGGGGGGGGGGAGGAGGGGGGGGAGGGTCAGACGCTCTCCAGGGTGGCCTTGCCATCGCCGGTGAGGAGGAAGCAGTCGGGGCCGAGGGTGTTGGCCGGGATCTTTTTCACGAGCTGCCTGCGCGTCAGCACGGCGAGCTGAATGACCGTCTCTTCACGGGTCAGGGAGATGTCCCCGGCGCGCAGGATGCGGTGGAGACTGTCGAGGGTCACGGCGTCGGGTGCCGCGTTCCTGATTGCACGCAGGATTTCCCAGCGCAGATCGTATTCGGTTCCGTTCATGGTGTATCCGGGTTTTTGTTACGTTTGAGAGGGGGAAGAGTCAGGGGGTGATGCGGCGGGTGAGATCCTTGATGTCCTCGCGGTTGCGGGAGGTTTCCAGCTCAAGGCGGGCCGTCGTTTTCTGGAGGGGGGTAAGCGCATCATAAATGCGGCGGAGTTCATTGTTGAGCGTCTCATCAAAATGCTGGCGGGTGACCATGACCTCCTTGCGCACGGCCCCGGTGAATTTCCTGGCTATGGCCTGATCTATCTTGAGCGCGGCGAGGTCGTCCTTGGTCAGGAACTCCTTTTTCATCTCCACGATGATCGGCTGGGCGACACGGACGGCCTCCTTGCTGCGGCGCAAGACGGCGATGTTGGCCACGATGCCGCTGATCGTGGTCAGCAGGGAGAGTCCCCCGATGATGAGCCAGCCTTGCGCCACCCCGGAGGTGGGCGAGATCGTGTAGCCGGCGGAGGCAATGATTGTCGTGATGCCGGTGACGGCGGGTTGGATTGCGAGTAGCTTCATGTGGAAATTTGCTCCCCGTCCGGTAAATGGGAAAACCCGGACGGGGAGGTGTTGCTGTCCTGGCGTGGCGTGGTGTTATGGTGTACAGAACTCCCCTGGCTTGCGCGCCGTCGGGAGGGGTGGATCCCGCGCCCGCCCGTTCTGTCATTACACTATGAATACCCCGTCCATGTTCCTGTCCGGGGGGGGGGCGCGAGAAAGTGGCTGCCGGCGGCTGCTAGTGGACGACAGCCTCCTTGACGGCGGTGGCGACTCCTTCGGCGGCTTCGCCAATGGCGGCGCCGGCGGCAGTCACGGTGTCGCTGAGGGCGGCGCCGGCTTTTGTGTTGGCGTCGGCGGAGACGGCGAGCGGGGCGCTGGCGTTGCCCGTGATGGAGTCCGCGGCCAGGGCAATGTCACCGAAGCGCAGACTGAGGTTCTGAAATTGCGTGTCCTTGGCGATGGTGACGGCGTAGGAGGCGCCGGCGGGCGAAGTCACGCGGATGGT
>JAISAX010000610.1 GCA_031266495.1 Opitutaceae bacterium | reverse complement strand
AATTAGTAATTAGTAATTAGTAATTCGTCATTTCTCCGCATGATTCGCCGCCCGCAGTTAAGCATCGACGAGCTCCACCAGGTCCGCTGGCTGCTGGGCGGCGTTCTGATTGTGCTGTCGGCCTGGACGGTGTCGTTCATGGACGTGAACGCCACACTCCTGCTCGGCATCATATCGGTCGCGGTGCCCGTGGCCACGCTCACGCCGGGGTTTGCCGCGTGGGTGCCGGCGTGGATTCACCGGCTCGTGTTCCCGCTCGTCGTGGCGTTCCTGCTCTGCGACATGTTCATCACGCGCCAGTACCTGCCCGCGCTCATCCGGCTCGACCTGATGCTGCTGCTCTACCGGGGCATCACCCTGAGGCGGCGACGCGAAGACCTGCAACTGATCGTCCTCGCGCTGTTTCTCGTCATCGTCGCGGGCGTCATCACGGTGTCCCTCGCGTTTGCCGTGCAGATCCTGCTCTTCATGGCCTGCACGCTCGCCCTGCTGCTCGTGCTGACGATCACCGAAGCCATGCCGGAGCCGCCCGCCCGCTCCGTCCGCTCCGGCGCGCCTCCGGCCTGGGTGCATGTCAACTGGAGCCACCTCGCCCGGCGCCTGCTCCAGGTCAACAACTGGCGGGCGACGCTGATCGGCGGCGTGATCTTTTGCGCCGTCGTCGGCTTCTCCGCCGTGCTGTTCCTCACGCTGCCGCGCTTCGACATCAACAGCACGATGTTCATCGACAAACTGATCCCCCCCAAATCCAGGACCGGTTTTACGGAAAACGTGCGGTTTGGCGACGTAGTCAACCTCCAGGAAGACCGCAGCGTGGCGCTCAGCGTCGATGTCACGGACCGGACCGCGGTGCCCGCGATGCCCTACTGGCGGATGCTCGCGCTCGACCAGTACAGCAGCCGCGACGGTTTCAGCGTCTCCGAAGGCCTGCATGCCGAGATGAGCCCCGGAACCGGCAAACTACAACAATACACCGGCGCCGCCCCGCGCCTCGATCCCCGCCGCCACGTCACCTGGACTTTTTATATGGAGCCCGGCGTCAGCCGCTACCTGCCGATGCTCGGCGACTTCCGCCTCCTCACTTTCAACGAGGAACAGTCTTTGCGGAAAAGCGATGTCCTGCGCATGTACGCCCTCGCGCAGGAAAGCCAGCGCATGATCCCCTGGCGCGTGGACGGCATGGTCGTGGACAACAGGCTGCGCGACGCCGCCTATGCCGCCCGCTGGAAACAGCTCTCCAGCCCCGACCGCCCCATCGAACCCGACAGCACCGACCGCTTCCGCGGCCACCGCGGCTGGGGCTGGGGGGGGGGGGGGGGCGGGGGCTGGCGTGGCGATTCCCCGCAGGATTTCTATCCGGACGAATACGATGAAATGCCCGTTGACTACAGCGATGAAATGCTCGGTCGCCCTCCTCCGCCGCCCGATTACCTGCGGTTGCGCATTTTCAGCCGTTCCAGCCTCGCGCAGCTCTACGGCGCCGTTGTCGAAATCGGCCCGCCCGACGACGGCGACGTGTCGGCCTTCATCCAGCGGGCCAGCGCCTGGCTCCAGCAGCGCCACGGCTATTCGATGCAATTCACGATCGATCGCGGCGAGCGCGGCGAACGCCGGCGCTTCTTCTGGCCGGATCCCCTCGTCACCTGGATGACCTCGAAGGAGAACGGCCACTGCGAGGTGTTCGCCGGCTCCATGGTGCTGCTCGCCCGCGCCGCCGGCGTCCCCGCGCGGCTCGTCACCGGCTTCAAGGGAGGCTCCTGGAACCGGACTTCCGGACACATCAGCATTCGCAATTCCGACGCCCACGCCTGGTGCGAGGTTTTTGACGGCAAGGACACCTGGCTGCGGGTCGATCCCACGCCCGGCTCCAGCATCCTCCCGTCGGCCGATTCCGGCGACACGGCCTTCGCCTCGAACCGTTTTTTTCTCGAAACCGAAACCGGCTGGGCTTCGCGAACCGACAGCCTGCGCGTCTTCTGGTACCGGCGGATCGTGAGCTTCGACCAGACCTCGCAACTCGAGATGATCCGCATCAGCAAGGAGATCATCGAGACCATGTCACACGAATGGCGCGACCGTTTCGAAAAAACCCTGCGCACGCTCCTCGAGCGCGTCCGCCAGCCCTGGACCTGGTGGCAGGTCGGCATCACCGCCGTTTGCGCCGTCATCACCGTCGGCATCCTGTGGCTGTGGCGTGAACTCGGCATCGGCCTGTGGCTGCGTTCGCTGCGCGGCGCCGATCCCGTGCGGCGCGAAGCCGGCCACTGGTTGCTGCGCCTGCAGGATGCCCGCGGCCCGTTCGCCAGGGGCGTGGCCAGCCGCCTGCTGCGATTGCGTTACGGCGACAAAAAAACCTGGCGCGAACCGGCCACCCGCGTGTTCCGCGACGCCCGCCGCGCCGTGCGCACCCTCCGGCGCACGTGAGGGGATTTTCGATTCTCGATTCTCGATTTTCGATCAGGCGCTGCCGCGCCGGTTCGCCAACGGGAGCGGCAGCTCCCTCAATCGAGAATCGAAAATCGAAAATAAAGATTCCCCTCACCCGTTCGCCCGCAGGATTTCCCGCGTCACGCCGTTGGAGAACGCCAGGTAAATCGCGAACGCCAGGTAAGCGCCACCCAGCGCGGGATAACCGTACAAAAACGTTCGCACATCCGGATGGAGCAGACTGGTGGAAAAGAAAAAATACGAAAACGACAGCAACAACCACGCCCCCCCGATCGCCGCTACCGTCACCATCGCCCGCCGCGCCCATTCCTTCCCCGCCATCAGAGGCAGGGCCAGGATGGCGATGCACAACGGCCTGAGAATATCCAGCAACGGAAACGCGCCGGACCCGACAAGGATCACGATCAGCGCATCGGCAATCGCGACCGCCAGCAGGAATGCCGAGACCGTCCGCAGACGTCTCCGGCGGGTCGAATATCTGGCTTTGGCTTTGATGCGGCGGCTCACTTTTTCGTCCTTGCGACCGCCTTGCCCTTGGCCGGAGGCACCACGACGACGGGGCAGGTTGCCTTCTTCAAGACCGCCTGGGTGGTGCTGCCGATGATCAGGTTGTAGAGCGCGGTGTGGCCATGCGCGCCGAGGACGATCGCATCGACCTTGCGCTTGCGGGCCGTCTCCACGATGGCGGGCGCGGCCGGTCCGTTTTCGAGAATCGCCGCCGCCTTGAAGCCGCGCGCCTCCGCGGTCCTGACCAGATGTTCGAGCTGACGGACGGCGGTCTTCCGTGCGAGGGCGATGGTCTCGTGGAGCATCTCGATACCCACGCCGTAATCGGTCGTCACCATCGGCGGCGTCAGGCTGTGCAGGAAAAATACCCGGGCACCGGGCGTGGCGAGTTTTTCGACGGTGGCAAGAAGGGCGCGGGTGGCGCCCGAGAAGTCAACGGGAACGAGGAGGGTTTTCATAACACCACCCTCTTACCTTTCCCTCCGGCAAAGGACAAGCCTTGGCTCGCGCCCGTGGCTCGCCCGGGTGGCTCGCTCCCCGGACCTTCCCGATCCCCGGACCGGCTGCCCGCAGGGGAAAGGTCGGGCGGGACGCAATCGGGGCTTTCCCCCGAGGGGGAAACGGCAAACCGGTTGCCGGGCAGGCTTTCCCCTGCGGGGGAAAGTCCAAACTGACGACCGGACAAGGTTTCCCCCGCGGGGGAAACCTCAAACCGGATGCTGCGCAGACATTCCCCCGCGGGGGAATGTCCAACCCGGACGTTTTTATACAGAACCGGAGAAAGCGGGACGTCCGCGTTACGCCGGACGGGCGTCGCAAGCGACGCCCCTACGCCA
>JAISAX010000499.1 GCA_031266495.1 Opitutaceae bacterium | reverse complement strand
GTTGGGGGGCGGTTGTGGGGCCATAACCCCCGCCGTCTCGGGGGGGCTAGCCCCCCCCCCCACGACGCTCCGCGTAACATCAGTTCTTCATTCTTAATTCTTAATTCTTAATTCTTCATTTGTCCCCCCCCCTCCCCCCCCTCCTGCCTTTCCGCCTCTCCGCCTATTGGTTGCGCGCATTGATACGGTGTGCTTTCACGGGGTCGGGGTGAACGCTTTTCCCTCTCGCAACCCGGTCGCCGGACGGGCGCCTTGCACCAAAAGTTTGGCTCGCTCCGACAGGCCTGCTTTCATCCGGAAAAACTCTCATCCAGACCAAATCGTCATGAAAATCCGCCCTGCCCACGCCTTCACTTTGGTCGAATTGCTGACGGTTGTCGCGATCATCGGTATCCTTGCGGCCATTACCATTCCCGCGGTCGGCAAGGTGCGTGAATCGGCTTACGCGGCAACTTGCCGGTCCAACCTCCGCCAGCTCGCCATCGCCGTCCGGCTTTACGCGCAGGACCACGGCGGAAACCTCCCGGGCAAACGTTATTACAAGAAGGATACGGAAAAGGAACCGGGGGTGCTCGACTACATCGGCGGCTCCGTCACCGCAAAAATCCTCACCTGCCCCGCGCTCTTCAGGATGTGCGAACTCGCGCCGGGCACCGTCGCCAGCGAGGGCGCCCACACGTATTCGGTCAATCCCGTTTGCTGCACGTATCACAATCCCGATACGGGCGCCATCGAACCGCCGCCCGGCCTGCAAGTCTGGCTTGGCAAGATCGACCGCATCACCCTGCCCTCGCTCACCGCCTGCATCATGGACGGCGCTTACAACGAGACCGGAAAATGGTTCGACACCAACGTGCCTCCGTCCGCCGGCGACAGGAATTTCAAACTCGGGTTCGACCGCCTCAAATGGCCGCACAGGGATCGCGAAAATGTGGCGTTCATGGACGCCCATGTCGAAACGCTCCCGCGAGAAAAAATGAGCGACCGCACCGCCACTTTCTGGACGGGTCAGTGAGCCGTCCCGTTCCTCCCCTCCCCCCCCCTCCTCGCACACGCGCTTTTTTCCCACCAGTCACCCACAACCACATCCACAACCACATCAACCGATATGAAAACCAACCAACCGGAAAACCGGAACGCCTTCCGTGCAATGCTCGCCTGTGGCGCGCTTGTCGTCGCGGGTTCCATCATCAATGTCGCCAACGCTGCCAACGCTGCCAATGCCGCCGGCGACCCCATCGCGTCCTGGGATTTCCAGGGCATGACTGTCGATGTCGCACCCGGCTCGAATAACTGGGCCACGGGGCAAAATGACATTTTTACAAAATACGAAGATCGTGTGGATGGCTCCAATGGCGCGAGCAATCTCATCCGCATCGTTGGCGCCGCCTCCACGTCGGCTGCGGATCCTTTTGGCGGGGCGGACAACAAGTCCGTTTACATACGCTGGAAGGCGCAGACCAGTGAGGGCGTCTCCAACAAACACCCCGCCCTGCAACTCGCGTTGCCCGGCTACAACACGACAAACAGTTTCCTCGCCGCGGGCACTCTCACGTTTGACGTCTGGGTGAAAAAACCTTCCGCCGGCACCGGCATCATCGAGTTTGACCTGAATGCCACCGGCACCAACGGCGATTCTGTTCGCGCCAACTCCATCGCCGCCTTCCAGGTGTGGGGTAATTCCTCGGCGGATACTGGCACCGTGTACGTCTTCGATGGCTCGGCTTCGGGCGGCTCCGTCAGGGCAACCAACGCTTCCTTCGCCTACGGCTCGAAAAACACCTTCTCTGTCTCGTGGGATGCCGCCACGGACTCCTTCTCCATCTCCCTCAATGGCGAAGCCGTCACGTGCGGAACCGGGGCTTCGCTGGTAAGCTCCTTTGCGCAATGCTCCGATCAGGCAGGCGTCTCTTCGATCCGCTTCACCTCCACCGCCATCAGCGGCGGCGAGAATACGATGGTCGAGTTTTGGGTGGATAATGTCATCGTCACGACAGCCGCCGCCATCCCCGAACTCGCCTCGTCCGCCTTGGCCTTCGGCTCGCTGGCCGCTCTCGCGCTGTTCGCCGTCGCGGGCCGACGTCGGCGGTGTTGATGTTGACGTTTATGTTGGCGTTGACGTTGACGTTGACGTTGGCATTGACGTTGGCATTGGCGTTGACGTTGCAGTCAGTAAAATCCGAATACATGGAACGTGGTCTCCCTTTCCTCTCCCTCCCTTCTCCCCCCCCCCCCACACACACATACACATACAGTATCAACACCGGGAACACGGGCTGGAAGCCCGTGCCACGCCGGAACGGAGAGGCAACGCTTGCGGGCGAGACGCCCGCGCCACTCCGAACCGGCGGCGCTCCGCGCCGTCCATGGGCTGGAAGCCCATGCCACTTCGATCCGGCTGCTTCGCCGTCCACGGGCTGGAGAGCCTGTGCCACTCCGGAACCTGCCTTCTTTTTGAGTTACATTCACACATTTTTCGCCGCACTCCTTGCACTGGCTTTTGCCGCCACTCACGCTGACGGCGCGTTCCAAATCCGCGATCCGGATGGACGTCTTCTTGCCGATTTGGGGGAACTGCTCCTTGCCGCCCGCATCGTCACTGCCGATGGGGCAGCTTTGCAAAAAACCGGCCCCGTCCGTCCCGCCCCCGCCTCTGGCCACGCCGTCGCGGAGATTGCGTTTGAGGAGGGACGTCGTGTCTCCGCAAACCTCGTTTTCGCGCCCGGCTGCGCGGATGTTGTTATACATTTCGTCGCCCGCGATGAGGGCGATGTGCTGGAACGTCTTTCGCTGGAACTTCCGTTGCGCAATTTTTCCCCGCGCAAACGCGTCCGGCAGTTTGCCGAAAACAGTCTCGTCTGGGACACCCGGGCTGTGTATCAATTCCACACTACCGAGGAGGCCCGCGAACTTCTTTACGCGCCCGACACCAATCGGTGGACGATCTTCCGGAGCGATTACGACCATGCCGGAGCCGGTGTCTATGCGCTCGTCCGCCAGGAAACGGAAACCGCCGCCCCGCTCGTCCTGCATCATGGCTCGAATGCCCCCCGCCAAATCGCCGTGTGGGACCGCAAGGGCGGTCTCCTCGCCGGTTTCTCCGAAACCGGAAATACGGACGGAGCGCCTTCGCCGGCCTCTCCCTGCGCACTCGAGGCGCGCGTCAACGACGCCGCTCACGGCGACAGGATTTTTTGGGATTTGCATCCTGCCTCCGCCGCTCCGTTGCGCGGGCAAAAACAAACCCTCGTTGTCCGCGCCCGCATCACCCTTGCGCCATTCTCCGGGAAACCCGCCCCTCCCGCCCCTCCCGCCCTTCCCGCCCCATCCGCGAACAGCTCTGGTCGCGGCCCGGGTGAAGCCTCGCCGCTGCTTCCTGTTTTTGGCGGTGTGCCGCTCGCTCGCGGGGTGTTGCGCGCCGACGAAACTGCGGCTCTCGCTCTCCGTCCTTCCCGCCTCCTGCAAACCGCGCCGCTCGCGTTCTGGCCGGACGGTTCCATAAAGTGGATCGAGGTGGTCTTTGCCAGTGGCGCGGGCGTCCCGCCCGCAGGCAGGGGCGTCGCTTGCGACGCCCGCGCTCGCGATTTGATGCCGCGTCCTGCAAACGCGGGCTTCGCAAGCGAAGCCCCTACAAGTGGCGCGGGCGTCCCGCCCGCTCCCGTTGCGTCACTGCAAGGGAGCGAGCGTCCATTGGCCAGGTTCGAAGTCACGCACACCACCGGGCGCCGCGAGCGGTTTGTCCTGGAAAAAACCGCACACACTCCCGCCTCCGCCTCCGGTTCCGCCCGGCTTTTCGCGGAGCAAAATCGCGACGAAATCCGTGTCGCCACCGGTCGCCTCGACGCGGTTTTCACCATCGGGAAAAACTGGTGGCCCGAACTCCGCTCCGATGGAAAAGTGTTGTGGGGCAACGATGCCAGCGCGGCAACCGGGACCGCGTTCACAGCCGCTGTCTCCGCCTACACGGAATGCATCACGCTCGCGGATGGCGACTCTCCGCCCGAACCCGGCGCGCACGCTTTGCGCTCCGGTATCCGTTCGATGGATGTTTTTGTCGCCGAAAAAATCACGCTTGAGGAGCGCGGGCCTGTTCGCGCCGTGGTTTGTGTCGATGGGAGAACCGGAGGCCCCGCGGCGTGTCCTGTCCGCTTGCGTTTCGAGTTTTACGCGGGCAGCCCCGCCGTGCGCGGCTGGCACACGTTCGAGGTCGGCGATTTCGACCCGCGTCGCGTTTTTATCACCGCGCTCGGTATCGGGTTTTCCACGCGCCTGAGTGCCGCCGCGACTCGCGTCGCCTTCCCTTTTGCTTCGGGAAAAATGACGGGAGCGGCAACGCTTGCGGCATCGTCGCCCGTCACGCTTCTCGCGGCGCACCCCGACGCGCTGCTGCTCTCCTCCGGCGCTTCGCCGGCGCGGTCATTTCCGGGCGTGGGAGGGGCGGGAGCGTTGCGGGCGGACGATGGCACGCTGGCGATCTTCGCCGGGCTGCGCGATATGACAAAACTCTTTCCCGCCGCGCTTTCCTTCTCCGCCGGAAATGCGCAACGGGGGGGGGGAGAGAGAGAGGGCGAGGGCGGGAGCGGGGGGGCGACGCTTGACTTCCAGTTCTGGCCGCGCGACGCCGTTCCGATGGACTTGCGGCGGTATTCGGATTTCCCGCACGCGGCGCAGGGCGAGACTATCACGGGTCGCGACAATGCCTGGGTCCGGGAAAAATACTATCGCGAGGAACCTGTCCGGGGCATCTCCCGCACGCACGAGTTTTTGTTCGTCGCGTGCGCCGCGAGCATGGGCATAGGCCCGGACTCGCGGGATGCGGATGCCGCCGCCGTAGCGCTGGCCGCCGCACTCGAGGACAGACCGCTCATCTGGTCGGGAGAAAAAGAATACGCCACAGCGGGCGTCCTGGACGTGGATTTGGGCGTGGATTCGGGCGCGGGGGAATTCGCTCCCGTCCGGGAAACGCTGGAGCGGTTTTTCGATTTTATCGCGTTTCACCAAAAGCGGTACCGCTGGTTCGGCAAATGGGTTTACGGCGACATCCAGCACAGTTTCATGCGCGATTACGGGCGCGTCGTGAAACCGCAGATACTCGCGGACCTCCTCGCCTCCGGAAAAACGGAGATCACAAAGGCCGATACCGTCCGCGACTACGCCCGGCAAAACGACTGGGCATCCGACAACGGCCGCTGGGGCTGGACAAACACCGAGGGGCTGCCCAACCGTTACCTTTCGGAGCTTTACCTGCGCACGGGGCGGCGGGATGTGTTTTTCGCGATGGAGGCGCTCGCCCGCCAGTCGCGCGATGTTGTCATGCGTCATTCGGGGAGGTGGTTCGGCTCCGGCACGCGCCACGGCGTGCAACCGTGGAGCGACGGCGGCCACCAGCAGCGCCAGATCATCCCCTCCGAATACCGCCTGCATCGTCTGCTCACCGGAGACAGGCGCAGCCGGGATGTGTTGTTGAATCATGGATACCATGTTTTTCTGAAACCCGTCTCCACGCATCTCGGGCCTGGCGGCGTCATTTATTATCACGCCGACCATAGCGGCCGGCTTTACGGTCTGCTTGCTTTGTGGGAGGCGACCGGCGATGCCGCGGCGGGCGAGGCGCTCGCCCGTTATGTATCACAATTCGTGACACCCGGGGGCATCGCCATTTCCCCCGCCGTCCGGTTTCCGCAGGTCGAGCGGGCGGCTCCGCCTGGCGGCCTCAATTCCGGCAGCATGTTTTTCAATTGTTTTGGCGGGATGCACGCCCTGGTGGAGTTTTACGGGTTGACACGCGACGAGTCGTTGCGGCTCGCGCTTTGCCGGATGGCGGCGGCGACGCTGGATAACCCCGAGGTTCGCGGGGTGCTCGAAAGCGGGAGGCTTGACTCCCGCAATTTCCAGTGGCTCGTCCTGGCTTTTGCCGCACGCCATGCCGACCAGCCCGGACGTTACCGGGAGTTCCTGCATCGCTGGGCGAACGGACCCGGTGTGCAGGCCGTGCATCAGATGGTGACGCGCAATCGTGCCCACTGGACCGGCCCCGCGGCTTTTGTTCATGCCAATCTTCCGGAGACCTTGTTCTGGCTCAATGTCCTGCCTGCAGTCGCGCAAGCCGCAGCCCCTTTGATCCCTCTGTCCGCGGAATGTAACAGGATACCGGATTCAATCGGGAAGACAGGACGAAAGCGTGCCATTATGGAGGGAAGCTGGCAGGATGAATACGACCGTCCGGAATTCAACGACTGGCCCGGACCCGGACGCCGGCAAGGGCGCGCGCCACTACGACAATGAATTCTGGCCCACTTCCTCCG
>JAISAX010000474.1 GCA_031266495.1 Opitutaceae bacterium | reverse complement strand
AAACCCCCCCCCGCCCCCCCCCCCCCCCCCCCCGCCACGCCGTTTTTTTACACCATCCGGGGTGGCCGGGGGGGGGGGGGGGGAGGCAAAATCAAAAGCATAATAATCCTCACCCTTGTCATATGCATAAAATCACCGCTACCGGACTGTTTATATTATTTGTTGGAGGTCCGGTTTTGTTGACGGGCTGCTCGACGTATTCAAAAAAAAGCGCTTCGCTCGACACTGCATTTCGTACCGGCAATCTCCCGATTGCCGTTGAGGAGGTCGACAAGCTGGCGGTGAAAAATGCCGACAGCAAAAAGGACTCCCTCATTTATCATCTCGAACAGGGAGCCGTGTTGCGTGCCGCCGCGCTCGCCGCCGACTCCGGCATCGTCATCCCCGCCCTCGCCCCCGGGTCCGCCAAAAAAAGCACCGGTGCCGAAACCACCCTTACCTCCGCCAGTCCCCGCGACCTCCTCCTCCGTTCCAACACCGCGCTCGACGCTGCCGAGGGGCGCGCCAACGAGTGGGAGGAGGAGGCGAAAGTCAAGGTCGGCTCGGAAGCCGGCGCGGCCTTTACCAACCTCGCCAACCTGCCCTATCGCGGGCGCGGCTATGACAAGGTCATGCTCAGCACCTACAAGGCCTTGAACCACCTGCAACTCGGCGACACCGATTCCGCCCGCGTGGAACTCAACCGCGCCTTCCGGCACCAGGCCGCCGCCGTCGAGGAAAACGCCAGGCGCATCGCCGCGCAGGAAAAGGAGATCGAAGACGCCAGGGAAGGCAGGCTTGCCAGCGAAGACGGGCAAAAGGTCGCCGGCTTCGATGTCGCCGGTGTAATGGCGACCATCGAAAGCAGCCCGGAAGCCAGAGCCGACAACACCGCAATCGAAGCCGTCGCCAATTCCCGGCCCTACGCCGATTACGTCAACCCGTTCTCGGTTCTGCTCGACGGCCTTTTTTTTGAGAATTGCGCGATGGACTCCGATGATCTTGAGCACGCCCGAAAATCGTTTGAGCGGCTCTCCTCCATGGTGCCGGGCAATGCCTATATCAAACAGGATCTCGCCGACATCAACGCCGGGAAGCCGTCCAAAGGCATCACCTATGTCATTTATGAGAGCGGTTCCGCGCCGTATCGCGAGGAACGAAAAATCACGCTGCCTGTCTCGCTGGTATCCAACTCGCCCATGCCCAATGTCGTCATCGCCTGGCCGTATCTGAAGTTTTATGATTCCAGCGCCTCGCCGATCTCCATCGCCGCCGCAGGCGCTGGCGACGCCGGGGTCAGCCCGGCGCTGGTTTGCGACATGAATTCGGTCATCGCTCGCGACTTCAAGAACGAGTGGCCCGCCATCCTCACCAAATCCATCATTTCCAGCGCGGCCAAGGCCATCATTGATGCCGGCATTCAGGCAGGCGTGAAATCCGCCATGAAAGATCAGGGCGCCACCGGGCAGATCGTCCAGCTCTTCGCAAAAGTCGGCACGCTTGTCACCCAGGCTGCGGTGACGATTGCCGATACCCGGCAATGGCGTTCGCTCCCCAAAGAGTTCCATTACGCGCGGCTGCAAACCCCCGCCGACCGTGTTTTGATTATCAGGGGAACGGCAGCCAGTACACAAGGCGCCGCGACGCCCGCCGCGTCCGTCGAAGCGCGTGTGGCATTGCAGCCCGGCAGCGTGAATGTCGTTTATGTCAAAAGCATTGCGCCGGGTCAGCCCCTGCTGGTCAGCCAATTCACGCTGAAAGGCGGCGTGACCGTCGAAGGCGGGCTGCCGCCCTCCACAAGCGCGCCACTGGCCCCTGCCGCCGAAACACCTGCTCCCGCCGCGTCCGCATCTTCCGCCACCGCCGATGAGACCAAAAGATGGGAGGAACTGAAAGCGAAAGCCGAGGCATCGCTGAACGCCAGCCAGGGGAAAAATAGCTGCAACCCATTGTAATCCAACAAAAAAACTTTATCTCCCGCCATGAAAAATAACTCAATATCAACCTGTCCGGCCATCGCCCTTACGCTTGCGCTTGGCGCGTTGCTGCTCTGCGGCGGCTGCGCCACGAGCGTCAACTCGTTCCAACGCGCACAAGCCGAATCAACGCCGAGCTATGTCAACGACCAGCGCATCATCACCGATTCCACGCTGGCTCGCGCACTCGCCGTCCGCTCCATCAACGAAGGCTACGCCAGTGGCAACCTGCTCCAGATACAGGCCACCGTCGAAAACCTCAAAAACGGCCCAAAATCCTTCCGTTACAAATTCGACTGGATTTCCGGCACCGGCATGGCGGTCGGCGACACCGGCTGGCGCCAGCTCAACCTGCGCGGACGCGAAACCTCCGCCGTTTCCGCCATCGCCACCAATCCCCGCGCCGTCGATTTCCGACTGAAATTCGAGGAAATGTAAGCCTCCCCCTCACCAACCCTCACCTCCCCTGTTCTCACCACGCACTATGAAAAAACACACACAACTCACACTCGCGCTCGCGCTTGCCGCTGGCGCACTCTTCGCGGGCGGCTGCGCAACGACTTCCGCCCATTATATCGATTCCACCGGAGCGAACACCGTCGTCTCCCTCAACAAAATCAACATTCAGGATTTTTATCAGGCCTCCGACGACATGGTGGCCGATATCCTCGGCTCGGGCGTCCTCGAACGCGCCCCCTCGCAACCGGCCATCATGAAAGTGACGGCGTTCAAAAACGCCACGACCACCAACTTCGAGATGAGCATGCTGACCCAAAAGGTGACGGCCTCGCTCATGCGCACCGGCAAGGTCAGCGTCGTCAGCGAGGACCAGGCGACAAACGCCTATGCCGGGAAACAGGCGTTTGTCTCGGGCAAAACAATAAAAGGCCCCTATTACACCTTGTCGGGCAAAATTATCGAGGACAGGGCAAGCGCCGGTAGCATCAGGCAAACCTCCTATATATTCCAGTTGAACCTCGCCACGATAAACGACGGGTTGAACGTCTGGCAGGGCGAAAAAACCATCACCAAACAAGGATCCAAAGCCCCCGTCGGCGGGTAACTCCCCCCCCCCCCCCCCGCGCTATGAACACAAACATCAAACACAAGGCGCTGGCTGCATCCGTTGCGATGCTGCCCGCGCTGTTTTGCTTTGGCTGCGCATCGGCCAACAGCGACGCCCGCCTCACCAACCCCCGCCAGCCCGGCCCCGTCCTTGGCAACGCCGTCGGTGCGGTTACCGGCGCGGTGGCGGGTAATGTGGCGGGTGCGGTGGTGGGCGTTGGCGAGGGCTTTGCGGCGCAGAGTGCGAAGGCATTCGACAACGACCGCCGCGTCGTCCGCCAGTGGCAAACCGTCCGCACCAGCGATGGCCGCACCATCCAAATCCCCGTCGAAATCGAGGTCGATGAAAACGGCCTCCCGTTGAAGTAAGGATCCGCGCACAAATAACGTACTCGATTTTGACACAGAGAGCACAGAGTTCGGACACAGAGCTCACAGAGGTGTTGTTTGATAAATTCAAGGTTCATCTGTTTTCGTTACAGATTGGTTTTTTATAAAATATGAGGAATTCAATGAGATCTGAAAAGTCGTTTGGCCCTCTGTGAACTCTGTGTCGGAGATCTGTGCTCTCTGTGTCAAAATTGATCGGGTTATTTTTGTACGGTTCCTTACGGTTCCTGCGGTTTGAGTTCCGTCACAAAGGTTACCGAAGGCGCGGGGGCTTCCGGTTCGAGGTAGAAACCGGAACGAAAGTCCGGCGGGTAATCGGGCGAACCGCCTTGCCAGAGCGTGAAATTCCCGGGCACGGAAAACGTTACCCGCAGGGCAATCCCTTTCGGGAAATCGAGGGTGACTTCCGCGCGGTCCCTGAATTTCGCGGAGCGCACATCCTTCCAATACTGAAAGGCCTGCGGGCGGCCCCGGGCAAAGTCCGCCACCGGCCGGAAATTTTCACCGGGACGAGGCTTCCCTTGCAGATGCAGGGCGAGACCGGGTTTCGCACCGGCAATGTTTCCGACCGTACAGGTGATCGTTGCTTCATCGACAAGCGTGTCGCCCTTGATGCGCAACGTCCGTGACGCGATCGCATCCGGCCGATACTTCGGCTGTTCGGCCTTCACGACGGCGAGGGCCGGATCGAAGGCGACGAGGTTGCCGGGATGCCACGGTTGCTGGCCTTCGCCGTTCACGAGCGGCACATTGTGGCTCAGGCCGCGGGTGTAGTAGCCGGCGTGCAACGGGGACCCATAGCTGACGGTTCCCGGATCGCGGGAGATGACCACGCCGTTGAACGAAGCCGACCAGTTCAACGCCTCGGCCTGCACGTGCGAGGCGCACAGCTGGCCGTAGTGGAAAAAAACCTGCCACGAGCCTTGTTTGAGCAGGGCAAAACGCGTCGAGGACAGATCCGCCGAGATCACCGGCGGGAGCGCCGCCGCCGGCCTGATCGGCGCGAGGGGGGGAGGATCCAGCAGCGTATCCCAGGAACGAACACCCGCGGCCTCCCTGAGCCCGATGGAAGTCGGGGCCTCCCGGTAAACGGTCTTCAGGTGGGGGGAAAGCGCGGCTTTGGGGCGCGGCCGGGTGATGTCCGCAGGATTGGGCAGCGTTCCGTCGGGGAAACGCAAATACAGCGGCGCCAGCAGGAGATTTTGCATGAGCGCGGTCTCCTCGCGCAGCCGGTCGCCCTTGCCGGTCAGGCCGGCGAACAGAAACAGGGGATGCAGGGCCTGCGCCACGTAGTCGTTGTAGCCCATGGACTGCTCATGCCAGAACCAGTCGCCGGTCACGCCCGAGCGGAGCTGTTCGCGCAGGCCGAACCTGCCGTTTACGCCGTTGATCGCGCGGTCCCACATCGCCTCGTCGTCGTAAAGCAGGGCGACGTGCGCCTGCGCGGAACGCGCCCAGACGGCGATGTTGTTGAGGGTGTTGTGGCCGCGTTCCAGCATCTCGACCTGGGGTTTGAAAAAATTTTCGAACCACCGTTGCCGGCGCTTCGCGTCGGCGTGGTCCCGGATCAGTCGTGCCGTTTCGCACAACGCCACCATCCAGGTGGCGTCGTCGAGCCCCTGCCGGGCCATGCGCGAATCCATGCCCTTGGGCCGGATGATCGGCCACGAAGCGAGAGACCACGCGTAAAAGTCAAGTTGCGAGGCCGCCCATTCGGCCTGCTCCGGCTCGCCCTGCAGGCGGTAAAGCCGCGCCGCCTCCACGGTGCGGTCAATGTTGCGTCCTCTCAGCCCGAAGATCCACCCGCCCATGATCCCGGGCGTCACCTCGACCTGATGGCCGCTTTCGCTGGACAGGGTTTGGGTCTGCTCGCCGGGGATTTTTTCGGTCCAGCGCAGGCGCGATCCGTCGCGCGGGCTGACGAAGTCGTGATACCAGCCGGCGCGCCATTCGACGCGGTCGCGATTGTTCCGGCGCCAGTGGTCAACCCTGGCGCGGCGTTCCGCGATCCAGGTTTTCCACGCGGGATCGGATTCGGCCCGTTTGCGCGCGCCTTCCCAGTCCTCGAGCGGCTGGCGCAGGATGGAACCGCCGGGCTGGTATTCCTTGAGCTCCGGGAAGACGGCCTCCGCGTCGGGCTTCGGGCTGGCGGCGAATCCGGCCGCCGCCAGTAATGAAAAAACAATGACACCGCTTTTCATGAAAAAGGGTCGGGAGCGGGCGAAGAGCGAATCGAACGTTCCGGGAGCGAACCCTCTACAGTTCGGCGGCGAAGTGGGAGGTCTTCACTTTGTTTTTCGGGATGACCTTCACGCTGCCGTCCACCATGACGAACATGGCCGCGTTGCCGCCCGATGCGCGGTAGGCGATGCCGCCACCGGCGCCGCCTTCCTGTGTCGTGTTGCCTGGCTCCGGGGTAATCACGGTGTCGAGGTCGGTGCCGTTGATGGCGGATGATGGCGTGGAAAAGTTGGCGTAGCCTCCCCAGGTATTTCCGGTGTCAACCACGGTGCTGCCGACCAGCACGACCTGCGAGGGTCGGCTCACCGACGAGCGCGGCACGCCGCGGTCGTTTCCCGTCTTCCATTCGACGTTGGTAAAGTTGACGGTGGCCCGATCGGCGGCGCCCATGAGGCGCTGGTTGCCCGCCCAGGTGGTGCTGATGGCGTAGCTTGAATTGCCCGAGCCGATACTCCCCTTGTTGGCAATGAGCGGGTCCATCATGATCCGGGAGGCATTAAGCCCGTTCGCATCCGTGAATCCTATGTACCGATACATGAAAAACGCGAAGCCGGCGTTGTTGCGCACCAGGGTGATGTTGTTCTCCCGGTAAAGGGCGCCGGTCGAGGCGGGCGGGAAGCGGTCGCGGTTGTCGTCCGCCGCCATGTTGAGCGCGAGGCCGATCTGGCGAAGGTTGCTGGCGCTCTGCGCCTGGCGCGCCGTCTGGCGGACTTTGCCGACGGTCGGAATGATGATGGCGGCAAGGATGCCGATGATGGCGATCACGGTGAGCAGTTCGATCAACGTGAATGCTGCGAACGGGTGTTTTTTCATGATGGTTGGTTGATGGTTGGAGGTTGGTTGGAGAGGGGGGGGGGGGGATTGGAGGACATTCCGGAAGCGCAGGATAATCAGGCGGGGTTGGCGGACGTCCGGCCCGTTCGTTCGCGTCGGCGGCGCAGGCAGACGGCGGCGATGCCAGCCAGGCTCGTTATCACGATGGCGCAGGTGCCGGGTTCGGGGATGTTGGAAAGGTCGCGCAGTTGCAGGGCGTTCACTATCGCGCGGCGATCCGAAAGGGCCGAGGTGAAGGTGATTTCCTGAGTGGTCGCGGTGGCGGTGAACGAGCCCAGGACATACTGGCCGAGTCCTCCCACCGTATCCGATACATTGTAGTCGAGGCTCACACTGTTGCCCCCTGCCGCGAGCGTGACGCTGTTTTGGCCACGCCACGCGCTGTTGGAGTCGTTGGCCCATATTTGCACCTGGTAGGTGTTTCCCTCCGTCAGGCCTTCCAGCGTGAGCGTGAAGGTCGAATCGGTGACGGTGGCTTCGTCTGCGCTCTGCTGGATGCTCGACTGCAGGAGGATCTGATAGTGGGCGGACAGGGAGGTGTAGGGAGCGACGTTTCCTTTGCGGTCGGAGCGCGTCCAATCCGTGGCGCCGCTTGTCGAGAACATACCCGATTGGACGCGGAGGTCGTCTTCGGTATCCCCGCCTAGAAAGGTGACCCCGTTGATGGTCGGGCTGACGGCTCCCCATGCGGAGCCTCCGGCGACTGGATTGGTCGCGTCCGCGCGTCCGCCGAAGTTGATGGCATAGACGAGCGAACCGGTGGTGCTGACGTCGGAGTCGCCGGTGATGTTTTGGGCGGTTCCCCAAGTGATGACAGCCGCTTGCGAGGAGAGTGTCGCGAGGAGCGACACCGCGCCTGCGCAGGCGAGGAACCGAAGGCGTTTTGTGGTTTTATTTTTCATGATTTTTGGATTGTAGATTTTTTGGGGAAAGAACGGGAAACGGCCTTGGCGAGCTGGCTTGCGACAACGAGTCCCAAGGCGCAAATGGCAGCGAGGACCGTTGAGGCCGCCGGTTCTGGAACCGGCGTGAGGTGATACACCCTGACGTAGTCCACCAGGAATTGATCGGTGGTGAAATCGGAGGCGATCCCGCTCATGCCACCCCAGTCGCCACCCACGGCCAGATTCAGAATCAGGTAATGGGGGCTGTTGAAGGGACTGCCGCTGACGGCCAGCGAAGCGAGGGAGACTTCGTGGTATTTCCTGTCGTCAATATACCACTCGATGCGGTCGGCATGCCAATCGATGCGGAAGGTATGGAAATCGGTGTGCAGCATGGGGGCGTCCCACCGGTCGTCGCGCTGCACATTGTAGTCGCCGGAGGCGCTCTTGTGCGTCCCGTCGGCGCCTTTGTAGTGAAGGTTGGCGAAAACGGACTGGGGAGTGTGGGTGAGGTATTCGAGCACGTCGATCTCGCCGGAGTCCGGCCACGTTCCTTCGGGCGTCCAGGTGTCCGTGCCGAGCGTCCAGAATGCCGCCCAGCTCCTCAGGGTGGACGGCAGTTTGGCGCGGATTTCGAGTCGTCCGCAGGTGGTGGAAAACAACACGGTCTGGCGGTCCGTGGACAGCGTGTGGATGCTGGCGGATGTGTAGCCGTATCCTGAATACGATTCTTTTCTGGCTTCGATGACGAGCACCCCGTTTTCAACGCGGACGTTTTCCGGGCGGTCCGTGTAGTATTGCGCCTCGTTGTTGCGGATGTAGCCGATTTCGTAGCCCCATTTGGAAGGATCGGGCGCGCCGGTGTAGTCGAATTCGTCGCCCCAGACCTGCCGCCATTCGAACTGCTGCGCAGACGCCTCCGAAACGCCCGGAGTGAGGCCGGCCAGAAGGACGCCACCGACCATAAGGGCGGCTGTGCCGCGCATCCTGCCTCCGGGGGGGAGGGATAAACGTGGTGTTTCGGGAAACATGCCGGACATGCCGGGGAGTTAGCCGTTTTTGGTCTCGCCTGACAACTTTCGCGCTGCTCAAACATTAAAGCATGAGCGCCGACCATGTATCGAAGCGGGGAGAAAAGCAGGTACCCTCGCAGGCGACGACCCGGCAGGCTGGCGAAGACGGGAAACGCCGAAGGCGCGTCACCCAGCTGGATGTGGCGCGCGTGGCCGGCGTGAGCATTTCAGCCGTCTCGATGGCGTTCAAAAATCATCCGCGCATCGCAAAAGAAACGCGGGATCGTATTCGGAAAATAGCGACGGAGCTTGGCTACCGGCCCGATCCGTTGCTGACGTCGCTGGCCGCCTATCGCAGCGGCCTGCGTCCAGCCGCCTACCATGGAACGCTCGCCTGGCTGATCAACAGCACGGGGGGCGGCAAATGGGATTTTGTCTCGCATCATTCGCGATTTTTCGAGGGCGCCCGGGAGGCGGCGGACCGGCACGGGTTCACGCTGGAGCGCTTTGACCTGGCTCGGGACGGAGAACCGTGCCTTGTCAAGACGGCCTCCATTTTGCGCGCCCGCAACGTCACGGGAATCATCGTTTCTCCCCAGCCGTTTACGGAGACGGACCTGACGGGTTTCCCATGGGAAGAATTTTCAGTGGTGGAAATGGCGCGCACCCTGGCGGCACCGCGTTTGCATTCCGTGGGCGCGGCGCACTTCCGCGCCACGATTCAATGTGTGCAACGGCTGCGGGCCACAGGGCACAGGCGAATCGGTTTCGTTTCCAGTGCGGTCGCGATGGAGCGGAACGAATATTTTTTCCTGGGAGCATGGCTTGCCTTGCAGGAAATGGCCGGGCTTGGCGGGCAAATCCCGCCGTTGATAGGCAAGCCGCTAAATCCTGACGCCGCTGTATTGCGCCGATGGCTGGAAGAACACCGTCCGGACGGCCTCGTCATCGGTGACTGGACGCTGCCCACCTTGCGTCAGGCTGGCTGGCGCGTGCCGGAGGACATCAGCGTGGCCTGTTTCAACCTGCCCGATGACGTCAGCGGAATTTCCGGCGTATGGGAGATGCCTCAAATGAGCGGGGCGGCGGCGGCGAATCTGCTCGTCTCGCTGATCCAGCGCAGCGAGCGCGGCATCCCCGAGTCGCCGCAAACCGTGCAGGTGGACGGACGCTGGCTGGAAGGCGCAACCGTGCGGGCACGTTGACGCCGGGTGGCTGCATTGCATGGGTATCCCGGGAAGCAAGGGGGCGGCGCTGCGCACCGTCCACGGCCAGGATGGCCGTGCCACTTCGGAGCGGAGAGGCAACGAAGCGGGCGAGACGCCCGCGGCACTTGACCGCTCAGCCGCGCACGCAGCGCCAGAGGGCGTGGCTCTTCGCGAGCAGGGGCTGGAGTTCGTCGAGTGGCACCATGTTGGGGCCGTCGGAAAGGGCGTTGGCCGGGTCGGGGTGCGTTTCGAGAAACAGTCCGTCGGCTCCGGCTGCAAGCGCGGCAAGGGCGAGCGTGGGAACGAACTCGCGCTGGCCGGAACTCTTGCCGCCGCCGGCTCCGGGGAGTTGCACGCTGTGGGTGGCGTCGAGAATCACCGGGTAGCCGTTGCGCGCCATGATCGGGAAACCACGCATGTCCACGACGAGGTTCTGGTAGCCGAAAGTGGTGCCGCGTTCGGTCTGCCAGATTTCAGCGGCGCGGCCCTCTTTCAGTTTTCCGGTGACGTGGACCATGTCTTGCGGGGCGAGGAACTGGCCTTTTTTCACGTTGACGGTGCGGCCGGTGGCGGCGGCGGCGAGGAGGATGTCGGTCTGGCGGCAGAGGAAGGCGGGGATTTGTAATACGTCGCAGACTTCGGCGACGGGAGCACACTGGCCGGCATCGTGGATGTCGGTCAGGACGGGGAAGCCGTAGTCGTGCTTGACCAGGGCGAGGAGTTTTAATCCTTCGGCCATGCCGGTGCCGCGCGGGCCGGCGATGGAGGTGCGGTTGGCCTTGTCGAAGGAGCCTTTGAAGATGATCCGCAGTTCGGGAAGGTGTTGCGCGATGGTGGCGAGTTTTTCGGCGACAGTGCGGCAGACCGTCTCGTTTTCGAGCGAGCAGGGGCCGGCGATGATGAGCAGTTTTTGCGGATCGTGGAGCATGGCGTGAAGGAGTGGGTTACACGGAGCGGCAGAGCGGCAATCGAAGAGAGGGAGACCGCTAAAGGTCGCTGACGGTCGCTAAACCGGATTTCTCCCGATTGTCCGGTTATTTAGCGACCGTTAGCGTCCTTTAGCGGTTTATTCAAAATGGTCTTGTTCCATAGAAAAATCAGACGGTTCGGCGCACGGCTGTTTTCATGTCTCTCCGTGTGTTTCGCGAGTTCCCTTCCGGCCGGATGTCATTTTTTTCTGGCGGTTTTGACGGGCGTTTTGGCTTTCGCCGGTTTCGCACCTTTCGCGGTCTTGCCGGCGGCGCGTTTGACCTTGAGGGCGGCGGTGATGAAGGCGGCGAAGAGGGGGTGGGGCTTGTCAGGTTTGGACTGGAATTCGGGATGGAACTGCACGGCGACGAACCACGGGTGGTCCCTGATTTCGACGATCTCGACGAGGTTGCGGCGGGGATTGATGCCGCTGACCACGAGGCCGCCGCGCTGGAGCTGGCCGACATAGGCGTTGTTGACTTCGAAGCGGTGCCGGTGGCGTTCGCGCACGCTGGTCGCCTTGTAGGCGCGGGCCGCGTGCGTGCCGGGCGTGAGCGCGCATTCGTAGCTGCCGAGCCGCATGGTGGCGCCTTTGTCGATGATCTTTTTCTGCTCCTCCATCATGTTGATGACGGGGTGCTCGGCGGCGGGGTCGAACTCGGCGGAGTTGGCACCCTTCAGCTTGAGGACGTTGCGGGCGTATTCGATGACGGCGATCTGGAGGCCGAGGCAGAGGCCGTAGTAGGGGATTTTGTTTTCGCGGGCGTAGCGGGCGGCGGCGATCTTGCCTTCCGTGCCGCGATCGCCGAAGCCGCCGGGCACGAGAATGCCGTCGAGATCCTTGAGGAGGGCGAGACCGTTCTTCTTTTCCAGGTCCTCGGCGTCGATGCGGCGGATGTTGACCTTGCAGTTGTTGGCGATGCCGCCGTGCGTGACCGATTCGTAAACGGATTTGTAGGCGTCCTGCAGCTCGATGTATTTGCCGACGACGCCGATGGTGACTTCGTGCGCGGGGCTTTTCACGCGGCGGACGATTTCCTCCCAGATGTTTTTCGGCGGAAGCGGATTCTTGAGGCCGAAAAGGTCAACCACGAGCTGGTCTAGGCCTTCCTTCTGGAGGGCGAGGGGGAGTTCGTAGATGGAGCCGACGTCGCGGCATTCGATGACGGCCTTGACGGGGACGTTGCAGAAGAGGGAAATCTTGTCGCGCAGGCCGTGGTCGAGTTCGTGCTCGCAGCGGCAGATGAGGATGTCGGGCTGGATGCCGATCTCGCGGAGTTTGGCGACGGATTGCTGGGTGGGCTTGGTCTTGAGTTCGCCGGCGGCCTGGAGAAAGGGGACGAGGGTGACGTGGATAAAGATGCAGTCGGTGGGGCCGGTCTCGAGGGCGAACTGGCGCATGGCTTCGAGGAAGGGCAGGCCCTCGATGTCGCCGGTGGTGCCGCCGATTTCGGTGATGAGCATATCGACGTCCCTGGCGCCTTGGTAGATGCGCTCCTTGATTTCGTTGGTGACGTGAGGGATCACCTGCACGGTCTTGCCGAGGTAAACGCCGCGGCGTTCTTTCTGGATGACGCTTTCGTAGATCTGGCCGGAGCTGAGGCTGTTGACGCGGGAGAGCTTGCCGCTGGTGAAACGTTCGTAGTGGCCGAGGTCGAGGTCGGTCTCGGCGCCGTCCTCGAGGACGTACACCTCGCCGTGCTGGAAGGGGCTCATCGTGCCCGGATCGACGTTGAGGTAGGGGTCGAACTTCTGGATGCGGACGGTGAGGCCCCGCATTTCGAGAAGCGCGCCGAGGGCCGCTGCTGTGAGGCCCTTTCCCAACGATGAAACCACGCCGCCGGTCACGAAAATGTATTTCATCGGAAAGGGATATGCGGCGGGCGAAAACGGTGACAAGAAAACTCTCGGAAAACTGACGCAGGCAGGCGTCAACCGCGATCCAGTACACCAGCAAGCAGAGGGAAGGGGGGGAGTAATTGATGTTACGCGCTCCGGCCGCTCCAACTCCCGCCTGCGTAACATCAGTCTCTAAAAAATTTACTCATTTTGACTCTTTCCTCACTTGACCTTCTCTCTTCATAGCAGGGGGGGGGGGGGGGGTGGGGGATAGTTGGCCCTGAGATTTTGACAAAATAAAAAGTACTAAACGCCATACCGCCCAAGTGGGCGGGCGTGTATTATACGGGAAAAG
>JAISAX010000340.1 GCA_031266495.1 Opitutaceae bacterium | reverse complement strand
GGCGCCGGCGGCGGTGAGGGAAGCGGTGGTGGAACCGGCGCGGGCGCCGGGTCTTGGGGAGACGGAGCCGCGTTCGACGAGGCGGGGGGCGATCATGAGGTTGCGCGAGGGGGCTTCGTGATTGGCGATGCGGCGCATGAGGAGGGCGACGGCTTCGGCGCACAGTTCGTCAAAGGGTTCTTCCATGGAAGTGAGGGGAGGGTCCATGAGAGAGCAGGGGCTGGTGTTGTCGATGCCGACGAGGCTCAGGTCATCCGGGACGCGGAGGCTGGCTTCCTTGCGAATGAGGGTCAGGAGCCGCAAGGCGAAGGCATCGCTCATGATGAGCGCGGTGGGGGCTCCGGAGCCGAGGGCGCGCCAGGTGCGGAAGATGTCTTCCACTTTACGCGCGGCGGGGTGGTTTTGCTCGTCAGGGATAGCCTGGAATTCGTGGTAATCGCGTATCTGTTTTTCGGTTACGAATTGTTTGTAGGCGTTGATGCGGTGCGCGAAAACGGAGTTGGTGGGGCAGTGGCCGAAGGTGGCGATGCGGCGGTGGCCGGCGGCCCAGAGGTAATCGGCGGCAATGGTCATGTTTTTGCCCTGATCCACGCTGACAATATCGCAGGGGGCGTTGCCGCGCGTCTCGCGGTTGATGAGGACAAGAGGATAGCGAGAGGCGATCCAGTGGAGCAGGGCGGAGTCCTGGTCGGATGCGTGCCAGAAGATTCCTCCGATGTCCAGAGAGGCAAGCTGGCGGGTGATGTCCCTGGCATTGTTGCCGACATGGAGCACGGAAACCGCCATGCCGCGTTGCGAGAGGTGGCGGCTGATGGCGGACACGATCTTGCCCATGAAGGTGTCATAGGCATCGGATACCCATTGATCGTCGGGTTCGAGGGTGGGGTTGTTTTCGATGAAGAGGATGCTTTTGCCGGAAGCGCCGCGGGCTTCTCCCGGGGCATCGGAGATGGAGCGGCGGGCCACATAACCGAGCTTTTCGGCAATGCCCAAAACGCGCTGGCGTGTTTCGTCGCCAATAGCAGGCACGCCGGAGCCTGAAAGTATCGCCGAAACCGTCGTCTGGCTAATCCCCGCAGCACGAGCGATTTGAGATTGTGTTACGGGACGTGAATGATGAAGCGGGGATGCCATGAATGATAATAGACTAATAATTAGTAAATATTAGTGGTTTGCTTCTGTCAATGATTTTTCCATCTTTTTTTGACTTTCCTGCCATGTCCCGAAACCGGGCGTCCGTTTTTGTTCGTTCCCGTTTTTCCTGTTCCGGTCGTCACGGCGCGGTAGTGGAAATCGTCGCACCCACGATGCCCAGGGCGGTGTGGGTATCGACCGGGGTGATACGAAAATGAAGCGCCTGAACGGGCGCGGCGGGTCGGGGATTGAAGGCCGGCCAGGCATAGAGGTGGACACGGCGTTTGCCTCCTCCTGGCCCGGTCCAGAATATACGGCCGCGTTCCAGTTGCGTCAGGGTCCCGAACGCGCCGAGTTCCTTCCCCGTGCGGAGGTCAATCGTGCGCGTCTCTCCGTCGGCGTAGGCAAATGTGAGGGTGGCCAGTCGCGTGCCTTCGGGTATGGCGGGGCCGGCGTTGGTGGCGCCCGCCAGCCAGAGATCTTCGATGCGGGGCGCTTGCTCCGCCGGATTGGCAAGCGTGATTCGCGCTTCTTCCTCAAAACCGCCGGTGGCTGGTCCGATGACGAGGGCGCCGCGTCCCTGGTTCCGCTCGGGGTCTGTCAGCCGGATGGGTACGTCGTCACTGTGGAGCAGGGGGTCAAATGGTTCGGGGGGTTGGGGGACTCCCAGCACGGGGTCGATGCCGGTTCGGTTGACCGGGAAGTATGTCAGGTCGGGTTGCGTGCGAAACCAGCCGCGGGGGGCGGTCCAGGCGGCATTGGCTGCGGGCTTCAAATCGACGGGCGTGTAGTGGCGAGAAACTACATGGCCGTCCCCCAGGTCGGCTCCTTGATTGCGCAAGAGCGTGCGGAGAATGCGCGCGGCGCGATCCGGAAAGCTGATGTGCAATTCGTCCCAGCGAAGTTGGCATAGCAGGAGTTTTCCGTTGTAAGCCGGAGCAACTACGAGGCCGGCGGGGGAAACCAGGGCGGGGGCCGGCGGGTCAAGGGCAAGGGCGTGCGAGAGGATGGAGGGGCCAGGGGTCTTGCCGGTCAGGGTCCAATAAAAATCGTCGTTGGTGAGACCATCGAGAGGGCTGGAGCCAGTATACAAATCCGTGTGGCGCACAACCTGGGTGGCACGGGTTTCGACGAGCGCACCCTGCAGGCCGAGGACGGAAAACCAGGGGGCGGCGGTGGCGGGTGTGAGGCGCTGGAGCATGGCGCGGCCTCCGGCGTCGAGGTGTTTTTTCAGGAGGCTGGCTTCACATGGAGCGGGGGGAGCGGGGGTTGCGCCGTCCACCAGCCACAGGCCCGAACCGGGAGCGACGGCGGTGGCTTCCTCGAAGGGGATGGCCAGCATGCGCAGGGAGGCGCGGAGGGGGGAGTCTGCGCCGGCGAGCAGCGCGACGGGGTGTCGTGGTGGATCCGGGGGCGCGGACAGTTCCTGGACGAGGCGCGAGAGCAAGAGGTTGGCGACGGGTTCGTGCGCGGCCTGGGCGGCGGACAGGGGCATCTGGCAAAAGAGATAAAAACCGCGTCCGCGATGGAGGCGAAGAATGGCGGCCCGGGAGAGGCCCTGGGGCGAGCCGCAGTCGGCAATGATGTCGAACACGCCGGTGGATGGTTTCCGGAGGGCGTTGCGCGCCACGATTCCGTCGCCGCGCCAGAGGGCAAGGTCGCCGTCGGTGAGGTCGCGGACCAGGGGTTCGCCGGGGCGGCGGATGAAGGCGAAGGCGGCCTGGTGACCGGCGGCGAGTTTGAGCGGGGCGGGGAGCGCCGAGCGGGGCGGGGCTTCCAGCCAAAGTACGCGCAGGCCGGCGGCGACTTTTTCATCGAGGGCGCGCAGTCCGGTTTCCGTGAGGGAAACGCCGGCGAGGATGAGCGACGCGGGGTTTTGCAAGAGGGCGGTGGATACGTCCGGAAAACGTTGCGCGCCGGCCACGGCGATGGCGTTGGCGTTGGTTCGCCGGTCCGCGTTGGCCGGGGCGCCGGCGGGGTTC
>JAISAX010000453.1 GCA_031266495.1 Opitutaceae bacterium | reverse complement strand
TGTATCCATAGGTGTTTATACAAATACAGGCGCAGGGGCCGGGCCAAGTGCCGGGTTGGGTTATATACAGGTTCGTCTATAGATTGATCTGGCGGGTTCATGATCTGGCGGGGGGGGGGGGGGAAATGCCGAAGGGATCAGGCCGTGGTTTGTCAATTTTCGAGTGGTTTGATTTGTTCAGTGAAAGAATCAGTCAGGAACCGAACAAAAATAACCTGTTCAATTTTGACAGTAGAGTAGGGAGGGGGACACCGATGACCCATACCCACAAGGAACCGCAGTAAGGAACCGCTAATCTTCGCTAATTTCCGCTAATCCGATCCTGACCCTGTCCCTGACGTTGCCGCGCCATAGGAGAATCATACGCAAAAAAACAACTCTCAATCTTAGTATCACAGAGGGCCAAACGACTTTTCAGGTCTCTTTGAATGTATGAAGGGCACTTCGAAAAAGTCGTTTTAACCACGAATGGACGCGAATAGACGCGAATTCGAAGAGAAGATAACTTTGTTGAACAAGAGCAGGTATTGAAACATTCGCGTTCATTCGCGTCCATTCGCGGTTGGTTCGTTTGTCTGGAAAATGGAGTTTTTCAAAGTGCCCTAAATTCTTCCCTTCTCCGTCCCCCCCCCCCGGCGCCAGTACCGGAACACGGGCTGGAAGCCCGTGCCACGCCGGAACGGCGGACGGGAGACTGAAAAAAAAGCCGGGCGGCCCCACGAAATGACCGCCCGGCCCGAATACCGGTCATATCGCCATGGATACGACCGGAAAAGATCCCGACGGGGTGACCCCGTCCGGGTCGGATGTAAGGAATAAAAATGACAGGAACACGAGGTTCGTGCGCGAGGTCCGTGTCACGCCGGAGCGGTGGGGCAACGCTCACGGGCTGGAAGCCCGTGCCACTTCGATCCGGCGGGCGGGACGCCCGCGCCACATGGGCAAGATGCCCATGCCACGTCGGGCGGGACGCTCGCGCTACATGGACAGGATGCTCATGTCACGTCGGGGTGGCGGTTTACCACCAGGATTCGGCCTGGATGCCGAAGACCCAGGCGCCGTTGGCTCCGGCTTTGGAGCCGTTCATGCGCTCGGTGTGGTCGTTGCCTCCCCAGTAGTAGTATCCGGCATACGCTCGCAGTTCCGGCCTCGACATCACTCCGCCTCCTCCGGGCTTGATCACTCCGGAGATGAGGAGCTTGGCCATGGCCGTGTCGGTGTCTTTCGCGGTGTACCGGTCGTCGCTGGCCCAGTCCACGGCAAATTCGCCGGCCAGTCCCAGCTTCGGCGTGAACATGTACACGGGCCGGATGCCCGTGGTCACAAATATCCGGTCCGCAGAGGAGCCGCCGGCTGGTGTGTATCCAAGATCGTCCCACTGCGCCATCATCGCCCAGTTGAACGAGAATTGGTCGGAGACTTGCCAGAGCAGGTCGTCGGTGAAGAGCAGCGTTTGCGCGTCCTTCATCCAGTCTTTCGCGGGGGGGGCGTTGTTGTTGAGCACCGGCACCGCCGTGGTCAGTCCGTAGCCCGCCCTGAATCCGTATTGCAGCGAGGCGGTGTTGGTCCCTTTGCCGAATTCGTTCTTCTGCACCCAGCCGAAGGCCAGGCCGGGGGTGGTCTCGGGCGTCCAGGCGCTGCCGGAGTTCCCGCTTGTGCCTTTGATGGCCTGGGGCGAGATCCAGAGCATGCCCGTACCGCCGAAGGTGGGCAGGTCGCTCCAGCGGATGTCCAGGGTGTGCTTGGTCACGTAGTAGCGGTTGTCCACCAGGAGGCGGTTGTCTTCCTTGTCCCCGATGTAGTACGCGAGGTGCAGTTTGCCGGTTTTCAGGGGGATGTTCTCGATGCCGCCGCCGTGGCCGAGGGTGTTCAGGTACTTGTAGTCGAACATGTGGACGTCGCGGCGGTCGTACCAGCGCTTGCCGACCCAGAGGCGGGTTTCCGGGCTGGTCTTGAAGACGTTGTCGGCGGTGACGTACAGTTCGCTCAGGTAGATGTCGGCGTTGTCGTCGGCTCCGTCGAGGTCGTAGGCGGTGAACCAGGCGGACAGGGTGGCGTGCAGGCCCCACTTGATCGCGTCTTCGGTGGCCTGGGGCAGGGTGTAGTGGAAAAACAGGTCCAGGTAGGTGTCGTCCTCGTTGCCGAGGCGTCCGAGGCGGGAGCCGCCAATGCCGTCACTGGCGGTGATTTTGCCTTGGGTGCTGCCGTGTTCGTTGATGCCGGCGCCGGCGCGCAGGTAGCCGTTGATGGCGAGATTGCGGGTGATGGACTGGTCGCCGGTCTGGAGTTTTTCGTGGAAGGCGGGCGAGCGGACTTCTTCCAGGGTTTGGCTGGTGGCTTGCTGGCCTTGTTCGAGGGCGGCGGTCTGCGCCCCGAGCGTGGCCAGCTTTTTTTCCAGTTCGGCGATGCGGGCCTCGGCGGCTTGCTGCGCCTGGCGGGCGGCTTTCGTGGCGGTTTGCTGGGCCTCTCGCGAGGTCCTGATTTCGGTGCGGAGGGTTTCGATGTCCTCCGCCGTTTGGGCTGGCGCGGGCGTCAAGCCGAGGCTCGTGCTTGCGGCGGCGAGCGCGGCCATGAGGAGGGCGCGTCCGGGGCGGTTTTTTGATATGTGCATGGTGGTTTGTATTCGGGTTGTCAGGGTAGAGAGGGAATTCGGCGTGCGGGCCGGGTGTTGGCGAGATGATTGGTCGGGATGGGGGGGGGG
>JAISAX010000316.1 GCA_031266495.1 Opitutaceae bacterium | reverse complement strand
ACCCTCTCCAAAACCTATGCCACCCTCGCCATCACACGCATGCTCCACCACCTGCGCGACCATGGCGTGCCCCTCGCCCAGGTCGAGGTCCGCACCGACCTGGGCTCCGAGTTCGACGGCGACACCGTCCACTACCGCCCTGACGGCTTTCACGGCTCCATCACTGCCATGGGGGCTCTCCATCGCTTCAACCCTCCCGCTCGCCCAAACTCCAACGCCGACGTCGAAAGCTCCCACGCAACCATCGAACCCGAGTTCTTCGACCTCGAATCCTTCCCTGACACTGCCTCTTTCATCGCTGCCTCCTCCTCCTCCTCCTACCAGCACTTCTTTAACTTCGCTCGTAAAAACCGCTCCCGCTCCAATCTCGCTCCGGCTGATCTCCTCGCCATGCCCCGTCGCGTAGTGCGGGCGTCGCTTGCGACGCCCGCACCAGGCGGACAGTATTGGCGTATCTCCCGTTGCGAAAGGTCCTCGCGGGCTTCGCAAGCGAAGCCCCTGCGGTCGGCGTGCGTAACATCAGTTGGTCAATGATCCGTCAAAGGTCGAAGGTCTGAATGTCGAATGGCAGGTCTGAAAAACGAATGCCATCACCAGTCCGCCGGAGCGAGTCTCCCCGGAGGGACAGGTCTTGTTCGCCGCTATTTTCGCTTCTTGCCGGGCGGTGTCATGATCCGCCGATACCCGACAAAATCGCGGTGCATCCGCTGAAAAACCTCGTACTTATTTTCGTGATACATGCGAACCGCGCCCGCCGCCGGCGTCAGCGTCTGGCCGGCCACGTTCATCGCATTCATCGCCGCCACCACGGATTCGTGACGACCGGACGCCACCGCCCCGAGCACCGCCGAACCGAGCAACACCGCTTCCGGCTCTTTCGGCAACACGAGCTTGCAGCCGGTGATATCCGCGTGTTCGCGCAGGAAGACCGGATTCTTGGTCCCGCCTCCGCAGGCAAACAGCGTGCGGATGGCATATCCCTTCCGGTTCATCTCCTGCAAAATGTGACGCGTGCCATACGCCACCGCCTGGATCGCCGCCAGGTATTGGCGCGCCAGATCGTCCGCCGTGGCGGAGAGGGTCAGGCCGCTGATCGCGCCGCGCAGCGTCGGATTGGCGCGGGGCGAACGGTTGCCGTGAAAATCCGGTTGCACGTGCAGTTCGCGCGTCAACTCCGCCGGATGCCGGATCACGCCGCCTCCCGCCACCGCCTTCTCCGCCGCGGCCAGCGCATCCAGACGCTCGTTGAGGAGTTCGTAAATCGTGCGTCCCTGTTTTTTGGCCTCCTCCTGCAACCCGGCGGCGGCCGCGTGCGAGAAAATGACGTGGTCGATGAGCGCCCCCGTCGCGGACTGCCCGCCCTCGGTCAGCCACAGGCCGGGGATCATCGCCGAGAAATACGGACCCCAGATGCCCTTGATGAACCGCGGCTCCGGCGACACCGCCATGTGGCACGACGAGGTGCCTCCGATCAACGCCAGACGGGCGCCAAGCGTCGCTGTCGTGGTTTTTTTGTTACCGAGAGGAGCGCCCAGCATGCCGAGTCCGCCCGCGTGTGCGTCAATAATGGATACGCCAACGGCGGTGCCCGGAGCGAGTCCGAGTTCGCGGGCCGCTTTCTCCGTGAGGCCGCGCCCCACCGGTTCTCCCATCGGGCGCACCCGCGTGCCGATCCGCAGGAAACGCCCGGACACCAGATCGCCGAGACCGATTTCGCGGAAATAACTCTCGTCCCAACCCGCGCCGTCGAGGCCGCGATGGCCGAGGTAGGTCCACTTGCACACGAGCGAACAGAGCGACCGCGTGTCGTCGTCCGTGGCTCGCCAGGTGAGGAAATCCGGCAGATCAAAAAAACGCGCCGCCCGTCGCCAGGTTTCGGGCAGGTTTTCTTTCAGCCAGAGCAGTTTTGGCGTCTCCATCTCGGGCGAAATCACGCCGCCCACATAACGCAGCACCGCGTGTCCGGTGGCATTGATCCGCGCCGCCTGGTCGATGGCCCGGTGGTCCATCCAGACAATGACGTTTTGTGCATCGTTGCCATCCAGGCTCACCGTCACCGGCTGCCCCACGGCATCCACCGCGACCAGCGAACACGTCGCGTCGAAGCCGATGCCCCGCACCTGCTCCGGTTTCGTCCCGGCTTTTTTCAGGGACTCGCGTACGGCCTCGCCGCACGCCGTCCAGATATCGTCGGAGGATTGTTCGACAAAATCCGGACGCGGCTTCCACATCCGGATGGCGCGGCTGGCCGAGGCGAGCATGCGTCCGTTTTCCGTAAAAAGCCCGGCGCGGGCGCTGCCCGTGCCGACATCAATGCCGAGGAAGAGAGGAGTCATAAAACAGGGAGGGTCAGGATTGGATTGTTTCGATCAGATTAACCACCAATGCACACTGATGAACACTAATAAAATTAAAATAATATGTTAATTATCAGAATATTACATTATTGTCAGATTGATTTATCAGTGTCCATTAGTGTGCATTAGTGGTTAAGAAAATGTATTTTGGGGAGATTCCGGTAAACGGTCGGCTGAAATAATGTTTTAGCCAGACAGAGACAGGAAACCGGATATTTGAGGTCGCCGCCTCTTGTCGAACTGCTAAAATCGACGCAAAATTTTAGCATTGGAGAACATGAACATACTCAAGAAAAATCCGGTTACTGCTCCGGCGCCACGCAGTGGGCGCGCCGGCCTGAAAGACATTGCCGCCCTGGCTGGCGTCTCGGTCGGCTCGGTTTCCAGCGTGCTCAACAACCGTCACCTCGAACGCCGTATTACCCACGAGACAGCCCAGGTCATCCGCAAGGCCGCAGCCCGCCTCGGCTACCTGCCCAACATCGGGGCACGCAAGCTGCGAGGCGGCGGCAGCGCGAAAAATTCCCTTTTTCTCGCGCTCGTCACCAGCTTCGAGGCGCCGATCCCGCTCATCAACCACTTCATTCTCGCGCTGCGCCGCGAGGTCGAGGCGAGCACGCTCGCGCAGGCCGATTGCACCTGTTCGGTGATGATCGAAATGTTTGCCGCCGGCCATCTGCGCGAAATGCCCGGCCTGACCACCGGCGATCATTTCAACGCCGCCCTCATCCTCAACACCGTGGCGGAGGACGACCTGTTTCTCGCGCGCACGCCGCTCCCCTTTCCTGCCGTGCTCGTCAACCGCGCCGTGCCCGGCTGCACCTCGGTGATCGAGCCGGACGCCTGCGGCAGCCGTCCGGCGGATGTATTCGCCGGCGCACGACGTTCGCGGCATGCCGTGCTTCACGGCAGTCCGCTCACTCCGATCACGCAAAGCCGTGTCGCCAATTTTCTGCGACGCAGCGCCGAACTGACCGGAACGCCCGCCATCGAAATGGTGGCGGAACAGCTTTCGGAGGCCGCCGGTTACGAGGCGATGAACGATTATCTGGCAACGACCGGGGAAGCGGCTGCCCGCCGGGGGGGAAGAGTTGCGACGGGAGAGAGAGGGGGGGGGGGAGGGGGGGGAGGGGGGGACGGCAACGGGAGTCGTTGCGACAGGCGGTATGCGGGTGCCGTTGCGGACGCCG
>JAISAX010000245.1 GCA_031266495.1 Opitutaceae bacterium | reverse complement strand
CCCTCCCGCCGGCCAATCCGGCGGCGAGGCGGAGGATTTGTTCCACTTTTTCCGCAGTGATGTCGTCGCGCTCGCCGAGGGGCGTGGCGCCGCGGGCTGCGAGGCGACGGGCGACTTCGGCGGCGGTTTGCGCAGCGGCGGCGTCTTTCACGTCGTAACCCGAAAGGCGCGTGGCGATGCCGAGCGATTCATAAAAGCGGCGCGTGGCGGCAATGGCGGCGTCGATACGGGCTTCCTCGCTGCCGGTGGTGGCGGTCGTGATGCCCCAGACGCGTTCGCCGTATTGCAGGAGTTTTTCCCGCTTGGCGGCGCGTTGCACGTCGAGGAGCGCGGGGAGGACGATGGCGAGCGTGCGCGCGTGGTCGATGCCGTGGAGCGCGGTGAGTTCGTGGCCGATGGCGTGCGTGGCCCAGTCCTGCGGCACGCCGGCGCCGATGGCGTCGTTGAGCGCCCAGGTGGCGGCCCACATGAGATTGGCCCGCGAGGGGTAGTCGGTCGGGCGAGCGAGGGTTTTGGGCGCTTCGGCGACGAGCACGCGCAGGATGGATTCGGCAAACTGGTCCTGGATCGCGGCGTCGGCCGGGAAGGTCAGGTACTGTTCGAGGACGTGACAGAAGGCGTCGCCGATGCCGTTGGCCACCTGGCGGGGGGGGAGGCTGAAGGTGGTTTCCGGGTCGAGGATCGAGAAGACCGGATAAACGTGCGGGCTGAAAAAGGCGAGTTTCTCGCGGGTGGCGCGGCGCGAGATCACGGCGTTGCCGTTGGCTTCGGAGCCGGTGGCGGGCAACGTGAGCACGGCTCCGACCGGTAATGCCGATTTCACCACGCTGCCGTGCGTGCGGAGGATTTCCCAGGCGTCGGCAGCGGGGGAGGCGGGAGTGGCGTCGAGGTAGGGGATGGCGGCGGCCACGAGTTTGGCGCCGTCGAGCACGGAGCCGCCGCCGACGGCAAGGATGTGCGTGAGCTGTTCGCGGCGGACGTGGTCGATGGCGCGGACGAGCGTGTCGAAGTCGGGATTGGCCTCGACGCCGAAGTATTCAGTGGTGGCACGGGCGCCGAGCGCGGTTTTCACCTGGTCGTAAACGCCGTTCTTTTTGATGGAGCCGCCGCCGGCAAGGAGGAGGACGCGGGCGCCGGTGGGGAGCTCGCGGTCGATTCGGGCGATTTGCCCGCGGCCGAAGTGGATGCGGGTCGGGTTGTGATACGTGAAGTTTTCCATGATGGGTTGATAACGGGTTGCCGCAAACCTGGCGGCGAGGCGAGGCGGCGGCAATCTGTTAACTGATGTCGCGCGGACGCCGTTTCCGTAGCGCACTTTACGTGCGCCCGCTGTGCGCACGCGGACGACTGCAACATCTATGTGAGCAGCCAGGCGGCGGCGGAACGGGTACTGGAAGGGATGACCCGGTGGATATCCGAAATCGCATTCGCCTCCGGCTTCAACAATCTCGCCAGCTTCAACCGGCTTTTTTGCGCGCAATACGGAAAATCTCCCCGCGATTTCAGGAAGCAGATGCGGGCCCGCGCCGGCATGTGTCCCCCTCCCCCCCCCCCCCCCCGAAATCAGTCGATCAGGTGGGTCTTGATGTAGTCGAAACTCGTCTTGATGGAGTCGAAGGGACAGCCGGGAGTGGTGTCTTGCTCGACGATGAACCATTTGCAGCCACCTTTTTCGGCTTCGGCGATGATGGCTCTGAAGTCGAGATTGCCTGAGCCGATTTCGGCAAATGCGGGTCTGCCGTCTTTCGCATCGAAGGTGTAGTCCTTGAGGTGAATGAAGGGGATGCGTCCGGAGAGTTTCCTAGTCCAGCCAACGGGGTCGCCGCCGCCATACTGAACCCACCAGGTATGGCAAGCATGCCGGCCTGGCGAGGGCTTCGCGGGTCGTCATCCCTGTCCCGGAAAATCTGGATCCGGTCGAGGCGACCTTTGCGCGCATGGCCTCGGTGGCCATCACCGCCGTCCGGACCTCCGGGGCGGAACTCGGGGATCACGTCGCCATCATCGGCCTGGGTCTCGTCGGCAATCTTGCGGCGCAACTCCTTGCGCTCAGCGGATGCGAGGTAATCGGCATCGATATTTCCGAAAAACGCCGCGACCAGGCCCGTGCGTGCGGGATTCCGCATGCCTTCCCGTTCGACGCGGACTTGCGGGAACGCGTCGCTGCCGTCACGGACGGCCGCATGTGCGGCACGGTGGTGGACGCGACCGGACTTGCGTCCGTTGCCGTGGATTCGGCTCCGCTTGTTTGCGGCAGGCAGGGAGAGATCATTCTCCTGGGCAGTCCGCGCGCGCCCTGCACGACCGATGTCACCCCGTTTCTCGCCCGGCTGCATCTCTGCCAGCCAATGGCGACCGTCAAGGGAGCGATCGAGTGGCGGTATCCGGTAAGGGATGACAGGACAGGTTTCATCAAACATTCCATCGAACGCAATGTTCGCCAGATTTTCAAACTGCTTGCGGAAGGCCGCCTCAAGGCGAGGCCGTTGCTCACCCATGTCGCCTCCCCCGCCGACTGTCAGGCTGTCTATGACGGACTTTTTCACCGCAAGGACGTTTATGTGGGAGTCGTTTACGACTGGTCGAAGGCCTCCGCATAGTTGTTGCGGGCTGGAGCATTTCAAAGAAAGCGGTCGTTCCGACGTAGGGGCTTCGCTTGCGAAGCCCGCGAGCGACCTGGCGTAACGGGAGATGCGCCAGTTCCGTTCGTCCGCCTGGCGCGGGCGTCGCAAGCGACGCCCCTACGGTCGATCCGCGTAACGTCAGGACTTCATTTAGAAACGCTCCAGGGCGGCTCCACCCACGTTCCCTCGACGAGGATCTCGCGCCGGTGTTCGGGCAGGCCGCGCTCGTTGTGCGTGAGCTGGTTGACGACAAGGTCGCAGGCCATCTCGCCGACCAGCGTATTGTTCTCGTCGATACCCGGAAACGGCGAGTTCGCCGGACGATTCAGGCACACCAGCAACGTGCCGCCAGGTTTCCCTTTCCCGCCTCCGCGCACAAACGGCGACAGCCCCATCCCCTCCAGCCACTGCGCCTCCTCGCCGATCAACGTAATAAGCCCGTCCGGATGCCATTGCCCGAACCACGCACGAAACACCTCCGGCGGCGTATTGCGGACCGTGCCGACAAAAGGCGGCAGGTGCTGCTCCTCCGGCAACCGCAACCGGGACACCAGATACCCCGCCATCCAGTTCGCATCCACGCCCCCGACCGCAAAACCCGGCAGGCAAAACCCGATCCTCCGGCAACCTCGTTTGAGCAATTCTGCAAAAGCCCGGTCCATGTTGTGCCGATGGTGCGAGGAAATGCGGTCCACGACGGGCGTCGCCCACGTGTAGCTGACCGTGGCGCACGCGTAGTTTTCCCAGTGCAGACGCACATCGGGAAACCGGCCCGGGTGCCGCGGCGCGGCGAGAATCACACCGACAATCCCGCGCGCATGAAGCTGCCGGTCGATGGCTTCGTCCGTCGCGTCCCTCCCGCGCAGGCAAAAACACTCCGTGCGATACCCGCGCAGCGCGGCGCGCCGCTGGTAACCGGTGTATTGGGCCGAGTAGGTATTCCGTTCCTGGGCGAGCCATTCCTCCTTCGATGCGCTGTCGATCAGGATGGCGATGCAACCCAGATTTTGCGGTGTCCGCCCCGCCCGGATACGCGCCATCAACGTGGTGACAAACGGGCTGGCCCGATACCCCGTCTTGCCTGCGGCCTCCCGCACCCGCCGCCGGGTCTCCTCCGAAATGCGCGGATGGTCCCGCAACGCCATCGATACCGTCGATTGGGTTAACCCGAGTACCCGGGCGATTTCGCGCTGGTTTGGCATGAATGCTCATCGTGATCGACAACGACTCCCTTGCAAGCCGCTTCTCCGCCCCTGTTACTTGGTCGCGTAGCCCGAAAAACGCATCCCTGACGCATCCCGAACGCATCAACCACCAACAAAATCTGTCATGAAAATATACTCACTCGCTCCCGCCATCCTCGCGGCGCTCCTCGCCTCCGCCCTCCCGATTCGCGCTGCTGACCCTGCACCCCAAACCGTCACCGCCGTCGCCGATGTCGGCATACGCAATGACATCTCTGTCTCGCTCGGGCAAAACTACCTGCAAATCGGCCAAACAAAAAATGCCGGAGTCCTTTTGCGCGGCCTGTTCTCCTTCACCCTCCCGGAAATCGACGTACCTGAGGGCATGGCGATCAACGTCACCTCCGCCAGCCTCTCCCTCTATTACATCAAGCACGACAGCAACACCGACAGCGCCCCGACAGGCACAACCTATACGTTCGACATCCATGCCCTGACCACGCCGTTCGCCTTCGGCACCCCACCCGCCAACGGTGACGTCACATGGACCAAGGCCAGCCCGTCCACCAATTGGGAAACGCAGGGCGGCGACATCGGCCCCGTGCTTGCCAGCCGCGACTTCATCATCGGGACAACGGCCTCCGGCGCTTCTTACTCGTGGGAATCCGCCACCCTCGCCTCGGTTGTCAGCGCGGCCTTTGGGACAGGCGCAGGCTCGGTCAACCTCCTCATCAAACTGAACGACGAAAATGCCGACGCTTACCGCCGCATTTTGCAGTTCGCTTCGATGGAGGCCGCCGCCGCGCAGCGTCCGCAACTGGTGTTTACTTACGAGTTGGTGCCGGCCCCGCCTGTGCCGGAACCTGCCGCCTGCGCCGCGATTGCCGGGGCACTCGTCGCTCTCGCCGCCCTTGCCATCCGCCGCCATCGCCGTTGACCAGAACACAAAAACCTCTGTGGCTGGAGGAGACCAAGGCCCCTCCCCCCCCCCCCTTCCTTTCCCCATCATGAAAACGAAACTGTCACCGGGAGCGCGGGCGCTCCTGGCAGCCTTCACGCTCGTCGAACTGCTCGTGGTCATCGCGATCATCGGCATTCTGGCGGCGATCATCATCCCGGTGGCGGGCCGCGTCCGCTACACCGCCCGCATCGCGCAATGCGCCTCCAACCTGCGCCAAATCGCCCTCGGCTTCGAACTCTACGCCAACGATCACAAAAACAACTACCCCCCGGCGCAAGACGGCAGCGCCTACTGGCCGTACCTGATGAGAGACTACATCCCCACGAACTCGCTCTATGGCGGCGGCGCGACCAGGCTCAATGCCTACCACTGCCCCGAGTCCCTCGCCCGCGGCAGGTCCACCGGCAGCACCCACTACGGCGTCAACAAAATCCTCTACAAGGACGCGCAGGACAAAGACCAGTTGACAACCCCCGTCCCGAAGGCGCGCATCACGATCCCCACCCGCACCATCCTCCTCGGCGATTCGTGCCAGCAAACCAATGGCAACATGGCCTCCCGCATCGCCTGGGGCGGCGGCAACCTCCCCGGCACCATCCAGACGCACTCCGCAGACTCCGCCGACAAAACCCACACCGACGGCTCCGCCAACATCGCCTATGCCGACGGCCACGTGAAATTCTTCAAAAACAGCTACCTCCTCGACGCCCCCGCCTGCCGCGACCGGGGTCCCGCCGACCTCTGGCGACCGGACAAGTAAACACGCCGCCGCCGCCGCAGCAGCAGCAGCAGCAGCAGCCGAAGCAGCAGCCGCCGCCGCAGCCGAAGCAGCAGCGCGCCCGTCCCGGACGCCTGTATCCAGAAAAGAAAACACCCGACATCAACCCGTCATGAAAACACAGGACATACTCCGCATCCTGATCACGACTCTCGCCTTCGCGATTTCCGGCCTCCGGCTCCATTCCGCCGCCCCTCCACCCTTTGTCCTCTTCCACGCCTGCCCCCAGTGGGCCTCCGCGCGAGGCCACCAGGACTACTACCGCTACAGCTACGACCGCCCCTTCGCGCCCGGCGACGAAGCCCCTGCTGTCTGGCAACTGCGCACCCTCGTGCGCGAAATCCCGGGCAGCGTTTTCGGCATCTACCTTTTTCTCCAAAACCCCGACGGCATCGAACAACTCTCCGCGATCCTCGAACGCTACCTGGAAGCCGCCCGGGCCGTGCCCGGCGCCAGAATCGCCCCCATCCTGCACATCATCGGCGACAAAACCCTCCGCTACGAAAAACTCGAAAGGCTGACGACGCTCCTCCT
>JAISAX010000201.1 GCA_031266495.1 Opitutaceae bacterium | reverse complement strand
CGCGGACGGGTACGGGCGGGGCCCGGGCGCCCCGCCGGTGCCACCTCCGGAACCTGTCCCGTTTTCGAGATGCGCCCTACCTATAGCCCCAAGGGATATTGTGCTGGTTTCCCATCCAGGGCATCCGGTCGATGTCGATGGCTTTGACGGAGCCGTCCACAAAAAGCATATTCAGTCGCCCCCGATGCCGGTCTTTCGCCGCTTTGGTAATGTTGGTCCCCGGTGTCTCAAAAAGACTTTTATTGCTATGATAAAATTCCCGTTGATCGCTGTCGGTGGCGAAATACGTCCGGCTTGGCGCAGGTATGGTGTCAATCGGCATCAGGACCGGGCCCCACCTTGCATCGGATATATTGAGGTTGATGGCAAAGGAGGAGGCGCTGGCAATCCCACGACTTCGGCGGTTGGTGGAGGGACAGGCAAAAATACCATGCGGAAGGATGCCGGTTTCTTGTGCGCGGCTTTCCGGGACATGATAGAGCAGGAGCGTGTAATCCCACGCCCCTGTCGTCCCGTTGGGTTGCGAACCAAGGGCGACTGGCAGTCGCTGTTTGCTGTCGTTGAGGAATACTTGAAGGGTGTGCCCGATTTGCCTGAGGTTGCTCTGGCATGTCGCCGTGCGGGCCGATTCACGGACGTGCCCGGCGACAGGAATAATAATCGCGACCAGAATCCCGATTATAACGATAACGGCCAGCAACTCCACCAGCGTGAAAGCGTCGCCGCCGGACAGCGGGATTTGCCGGCTGCTGCCGCTGCTGCTATGAATACGAGGCGAATGCATTGGCGGATTCATGGAACAGGAAGGGGAAGGGAGGAGAGATAGGGGGGGGGGGGAATATTATTTGCCTGTTCGCCGTCTGGTGACACGCCACACGATTCCCGTGCCAAGAACCACGAGACCGGCGAGGGCCGTCGTGGTGGATGATTCGGGGATGTTGCCCCTTCGATCCACTGATGGGCCACCTCGACGGCCAGCGGAGCGGAGGGCGGACCATATTCTTGCCTGCGCAGGAAACTGTGCAGCAATTCGATCGCGAGCCGGTTGCGCACCAGCCGCGTCTGGCGAAAGCCGGAAAAACGGTTGTCACCAGGCGGCAAATCCAGGCAACAGTAGCCGAAATCGGCGGAGGCGCAGAGTCCGTGGCGGGCAAGCGCGGTCAGCGGATAATCGTCCTGGTTGGCGATGATGACATCGGGACGGTGACGCTTGAACCAGCGCACAAAGGCCGGTTCGTCCCAGTCTTCCATCGGGAGAATCCGGGCTGCCTTTTGCAATCCGAGCCGGGCAGTCGCCACCTCGAAACCGCCGCGCCAGTCGGCGAAGCGCCGGTCGTCCACGATGATCCCCGGCTTGCGATAACCGCGTTGGAGCGTGCGTCGGCGCGCATCGCCATGGAGGCGGTGGCGAGGCTGACACCCGCCTGGTCGGCGACGTCCTGAAGTCGAATACGCATGGGATCGGTTGGGTTCGGAGGTTCCCGGGAGGGAAGGCTTTGCGCCGAGATGTATGTATGCAGAAGGATCTTTCAACTTACAAATCCCTCCCCCCCCCCCCCCCCGCCCCTCGCCCGTTTCGCCCGTGCCGGAAAAAATCCAAGCGCTTCAACATGCGGACCACTGGCAAATCTTCCAGGTTTCCCACTCATCACTCCACCCATGTCATCACGCCCTTGCGCCTCGCGCCTGCTTCCACTGCCTCTGTCCCGATGCCTGACCGCCGGACTGTTTTTGTCCGTGCTTCCATGCCTCTCCATCGCCTCCCCGCAATGGGCGGACGGATTGACGTTTTACGCCTCTTTCCGCAACCGTGGCCAACATGGCGCTGGCCGATGAACGCGCCGGCGACGGCACGGGGGGCTGGACGGACGAGGGACCGTTCAACGACCTGCGCGAACTGAAGACCGGATTGCGGACATTTTATGGAGTCCCCTTCCGGATCATCGACGCTTCCGGGAATGGCGGGCGCGGCATCATCGTGCTGCGCGGGACCGGCGCCACCCCGACGCTGCCCGGAGCCGTAACCGGAATACCGATACCGGATGGCCGCGTCCGGAATCTTTATTTTTTGCACGCTTCGGCATGGCCGGGCCAGACGGGCGACAGGATTGGCCACTACGTCGTGCATTATGCGGATGGTTCCACGGAAACGATCCCGCTGGAAACCAACCGGACGTCGGGCAACTGGTGGCAGGGCTGGACGAAGACGGAGGAAAGCCGTCCGGTGCCCGTGCCGGTGAAAAACACGCCGGACGGCCAGCCTGGTTGGCGTTACCTGCGCGTCCTCGAATGGCAGAATCCGCGTCCGGCAACGGCGGTGACCGGCCTCGATTTCGTTTCGGCTTCGGGGTGGGCGACGCCCATCCTGCTGGCCGTGACCGGAGTCCGTTGAACGGGTTTGATCAGGGCGTGTGCCAACATCAGTAGATGGCTGATGTTGCGCGGATCGACAGGATTCGACGGGTATCGACAGGGATGATGGGGGGGGGGAGGGGAGTGGAACGTGACCGCGTAACTTCAGTTAGGAACCGTAATGAAATAACTGATGTTACGCGATGCCTCACGTAGGGGCTTCGCTTGCGAAGCCCGCAAGGACCTGACTACAACGAGAGATACGCCAATACTGTCCGCTTGGCGCGGGCGTCGCAAGCGACGCCC
>JAISAX010000085.1 GCA_031266495.1 Opitutaceae bacterium | reverse complement strand
GGGCGTCTCGCCCGCTGACGGCGCGCAGCGCCGCCCGGAGATGCGGGCGAGACGCCCGCGCCACTTTCAAGCCGGTCCGCCGCCCTGCCCCACCGCCTGCCCCACCGTAATCCGCACCGCCGCAGCCATCGCCCGCGCGCGGTCCCGGGCCTCTTCCGGCGTGTCGCCGCTGGCCACGGCGACCGCCAGCCGGCGATGTCCGCGGCATTCCGGTTTTCCGAAAATCCGTATCTGGCTTTCCGGTACGGCCAGCGCCTCGGCCACGCCCGACACCACCGGCACGCCATCGCCGTAACCGAGCAACGCCACGCTGTGCGCGGGACGCAGCAGCCGGATCGGCGGCACCGGCAAGCCGAGAATCGCCCGCGCGTGCAGGGCGAATTCCGTCAACACCTGGCTCCCGATCGTCACCAGCCCGGTGTCGTGCGGACGCGGGCTCACCTCGCTGAAAATCACCTCGTTGCCCAGCACAAAACACTCCACGCCAAAGATGCCGTAACCGCCGAGGTTGCCCACCACGGTTCTGGCGATGCGCTGCGCCTCCGCCCACGTCGCCTCCGACATCGGGCACGGTTGCCAGCTTTCGCGGTAGTCGCCGTCGATCTGCACATGCCCGACCGGCAGGCAGCACCGGATGCCGTTGACCGCCGACACCGTGAGCACGGTGATCTCGTAATCGAACTTCACAAACCCCTCGACGATGCAGCGCCCCGCACCCGCCCGGGCGCCCTCCTGCGCATATTTCCACGCCGCCGGCAGATCCGCCGCCGCCCTGACGACGCTCTGCCCGTGTCCGCTCGACGACATCAGGGGTTTGAGCACGCACGGAAACCCGAACGCCTCGCCCGCGGCCAGCGCCTCCGCTTCGGTGGCGACGAACCGGTAGGGCGAGGTCGGCAGTTTCAACTCCTCGGCCACGAGCCGCCGGATGCCCTCGCGGTTCATGGTCAGGCGAGCCGCTCGCGCGGTCGGCACGACGCGCTGGCCGGCGGCTTCCAGTTCCACGAGCACATCGGTGGCGATGGCCTCGATTTCCGGCACGACCAGATCGGGTTTTTCCTCGGCGACCACGCGCCGCAGCGCCACTCCGTCTGTCATGGAAAACACATGATGCCGGTGCGCGACCTGCATGGCCGGCGCCCCCGCGTAACGGTCGCAAGCGATGACCTCGCACCCGAGCCGCTGGAGTTCGATAACGACCTCCTTGCCCAGTTCGCCCGACCCGAGCAGCAGGACGCGCGTGGCACGTGGTGAGGACGGAGGTTCAAAAGTGCCGGGCGTGAACATGCGCGCCGATCAAGCAGGGTTTATGCGAGCAGGCAACGCCGGAAGTTGTTATTAAAAACGGGGATTACCGGGAACTTCCAAAAACACTCAAGAACCGGACCAAAACAGGTCACAGAGGTTTTCAATTCATTAACTGATGTTACGCGCCATGTCCGTCCTGTCTCGCCCTGTGTAACATCAGCTTTGAATGTATTTAGCGGCGATGGCGGAAGAGGCTGACGGTGACAAGCGCAAGGAAACCGGCAAACGCAACGGTCGCCGCTGGCTCGGGAACCGGAACCGTCGCGAATTTCGCAAAATTCGCGGCAAGTTGCTCCTGCGTCAAAAGCGCGCCTTCGGCAGTCGCCCAGATCGCACACTCGTCAATAATCGCGTTGACGCCCAAACTGCCTCCTCCTGTTCCCGCGTTACTCCAAGTGCGATTTTGTCCGCCAAAATAAATATAATTTGCGTCCGCCGGACCCGCCGCGGAATTGACACTGGTCCCTGACAAAATCGGTGCGCCAAATTCGTCACCCTGTTTTGTCAAATAAAGCGAATAGTTCATCTCAAAACCGGTCGCCGGCGAGTATTGCAAGACGACGTTATACCAGGCAGATGGATCCCACGCGAATGCCTCGCTTGTATAAGTTGTGAGGGTGCCGCTGCTCCATGCTTGCCAGGTTATGTTGATTGTACGCAACCCCGTCTCCGGATCGAGCTTGCCAAGCCAGACTTCCCACGCGTTATTTGTATTCTCATTGTCGTCCTTGGCAACTCCGAGAAGGACAAAACGATCCTGTTCGTACGTTGTGCCGTCATTAATGGTTGAGGATGGCGTGGTGGCAGGATTCTTTGCCCACATTGAAATGGTTACGGGAATATTCCTCGAATAGAAGTAGTATGTAGGCTCGCCTTTATCATTGACTAAGCCCGTCGGCATCGGAGCATATTGCTGCATATTGACCCGCACCTGACTGCTTGCTGAAATAAAATTTCCCCACCAGCCGGTTGTGAAATTTGTCAACCCGTTGCCGGAGAGGCCGTCGGACGTGACAGTGACGGCCCGCTGCCTGACCTGGGCATCATAACCATTTCCCGAAGAATCGGCAATGGTGGCACTATTTGCCGCCAGGGTTGCCCCGGCGGTCAGATCGTCGAAGCTATAATAAACCGTCGGCGTGGGCACGGTGACGGTGGCGGTTTGCGCGTTCGCGATGTTTGTCGAGACAAGCGGCATTGTCAGTGCAATGGCGCTTATGATGGATGTTGTTGTTGGTATCATTTTCATGGTGGTTACGGATGATGTTGTTGGTGTTTTTGCTACGGACGGAAAAGAGAGGACGGGGGGGGGGGAGGGAGATCAGTCAGGCTGATGAAGGAGGGGCGCGACGGGATAGGATGTCGGATCCCATACAAAATCGGGGAAATCAACGGCGTGGCCGTCTTTGCCTTTCGAGACACTGGTAATATGTCCGTCCAGCAACAAAAGGTGCGCCTTGTTAGTGTGACGGAATGCGAGCTTGTACCATGAGCCGCCAGTGCCCCACGTGCTTGTAGGCCAGCCGCCATCGAAGTTGGTTTGTTGCACATCGTCCCACATGACAACAACCCTGCTGGGCGGATGCGCGTCCGTCACGCGCCGGACGCGGTTTGGCCAAGCGCCGCCGCTGGTGGCGCCGAGATTCCCGTTCTTGCCATAACCGGTGCGGGTGCCGTCCGTCGGCCAGGCGCTTACAATGTCGGGACAATATAATGAAGCGCGGACAACGCCGCCCTGGACAGGGATTTTGGCGGCTATGTAAGGGCGCAAATAATTAAACCAGCGACGTTCGCCGATGCCCCAGTAATTGTAGTCCGTGTGCGGATAAAAAATGTCCTTGTTCTCGCCAAGATACAATTGGGTGGCGATGCCGAGCTGGCGCAGGTTCGAGGTGCATTGCGTCGAGCGCGCCGCGGAGCGGACTTTGGAAACCGTCGGTATAAGGATGGCCGCCAGAACGCCAATAATGACGATAACGGCAAGAAGCTCGACCAGCGTGAAAGCCGGGGAATGGTTTTTAACAGGACGACAACGTCGTCCTGTTACCTGAACATGTTCAGGTCGCGGCAGCAGGCCGGGCGGGGTAAAAAGGCCGCGACTGGCGCGTGCGCGTGCTTTTTTAGTGGATACGCATGTCGCGGTTATGGGGGGCGTGTTGTTCATGTTGTCAGGGGAGTTGGCGGCGGTGAACGGAGCAGTGAAGGTGATAACGCGGTTTCCGGACGCAAGCGTTGTTTCACGGTTTTTTATGGTTTGGGTGTCCTCTGCCTGATCGATCATGGGCGTGGGCCAAGAGAGGGATGGATGGCGTCGATGATAAAATCCACAGAACGCCGCCATATCGCGAAGTCATTGAACTGGCCGTGAGTCATGCCGGGGGCTTCGAGGTATTCGATGTCGTGCCCGGAGGCGCGCATGGCCGCCACAAACCGGTCGGAGTGGGCGGCTTTGTTCACCGATTGGTCGGCGTCGCCATGCACGATGAGATACGGGATGCGGGGCATCGCCGCCACTTGTTCGAGCGGTGAATTTTCGGTCATCGCCGCGTCCAGGACAGCGGGCGAGAGTTCGTCGCCGCCGTAGGCGAGGAGGAATGTGCGCGGCAAATCCGGGCGCTCCGTCGCATGAAAGCGGGGGTCGCAGACCGGACAGTTGCACGCGACCGCCACCGGTCGCCGTTTCGCGTAACGCGCGTAATTGAGCGCCGCGTGTCCGCCCATCGAGCCGCCCGTGAGTATCAGGGGCACGGTGTCGTCCAGATTGTTCTCGGCATAAACGCGGTCAACAATGACATCGACGAGTCGCCGCGCCTGACGGTTCATCCAGGACCAAGGGCCGAAAGCGGGGCTGACCGGGAGGGCGCCGTGCGCGGCGTATTCGAGTTCGGTGGTGCCGGGGATCGTCTTGATGGCCGTGTAGCCGAGTCCGTGAAAATCCACTACAACGGCCCGGACTGGGCCTTTGACAAATTTCGAGCCTTCAAACGCGACATCGGAAATGTTCGCGAATATGTTTTTATTATTTGCAAGCGTCTGGTCTTTCATGGGTTGCGCGGGGGGAGGGGGGGGGGGGGGGGGGGG
>JAISAX010000893.1 GCA_031266495.1 Opitutaceae bacterium | reverse complement strand
GTCGCGGCCCCCCCCCGGGGCGCCCCCCCCACCCCATTGGCCACCGCGGGCTTGGCACGCGAAGCCCCTACCTTCGATCCGCGTAACATCCGTTAAAAACATCCTTTTCCCATAAGTTTCCCGTGAGTCTCCCGATGAGTTTCCCGATGATTTTGCCAACCACTCTCCCATGAAACACCTCGCCTCTCCCGAAATCTGGTTTGTTTGCGGTTCGCAGCATCTTTACGGGTCGGGTCCGCTCAGGCAAGTCGCGGCCAACGCGCGCGAAATCGCCACCACGCTCGGCGCCTCGAAACGCATCGGCGGCGCCCGCGTCGTTTACAAGGCGCTGGTCACCACGCCGGACGAAATCACCGCCCTCCTGTTCGAGGCCAATGCCGCGCAGGACTGCGCCGGCCTCATCCTCTGGATGCACACCTTCTCTCCATCCAAAATGTGGATACGCGGACTCGCCGCTCTGAAAAAACCCTTTCTCCACCTGCACACGCAGTTCAACCGCGACCTGCCGTGGTCCACGATCGACATGGATTTCATGAACCTCAACCAGGCCGCCCACGGCGACCGCGAGGCCGGGTTCATCCACACGCGCCTCCGCCTCGAACGGAAGGTCGTCGTCGGCCACTGGAGCGAGCCAGCGGTGCAGGATCGCATCGACGCCTGGGCGCGCGCCGCCCGCGCCTGGCACGACTGGCAAGGCGCCCGCTTCGTCCGCCTCGACGACAACATGCGCCAGGTGGCCGTCACCGACGGCGACAAGGTCGGCGCCGAAATCCGCTTCGGATTTTCGGTCAACAGCCACGGCATCGGCGACCTCGCCGCGCACGTCGATGCCGTATCCGAAAAAGCCATCGATACGCTCGTTGCCGAATACGCCGCGGCCTACACACTCGCCCCCGCCCTGCGCAAGGGCGGCGCGCGTCATGCCTCGCTCCGGGACGGCGCCCGCATCGAACTCGGCCTGCGCTCCTTCCTCGACGAGACCGGAGCCAAAGGTTTTACGACCACCTTCGAGGTTCTCCACGGACTCAAACAACTTCCCGGCCTCGCCGTGCAACGCCTGATGGCCGACGGCTACGGCTTCGCCGCCGAAGGCGACTGGAAAACCGCCGCGCTCGTCCGCGCCATGAAAGTCATCGGCCACGGCCTCGGCGGCGGCACGTCCTTCATGGAGGACTACACGTATCATCTCGACCCGGAAAACCCGCTCGTGCTCGGCTCGCACATGCTCGAAGTCTGCCCGAGCCTCGCGGAGGCGACAGGTGCGACAGGATCGACGGGATCGACAGGTGCGAATGGGGCGAATGGGGCGAAAGCAGAAATCGCTCTGGAGGTTCATCCGCTCGGCATCGGCGGCAAGGAGGACCCGGTGCGGCTCGTGTTCACCGCGCCTGACGGCGACGCGCTCAACGCCTCGCTGATCGACCTCGGCAACCATTTTCGGTTCATCGTCAACGAAGTCACCGCGATCCGCCCGCCGCAACCGCTGCCCAGGCTTCCGGTCGCCCGCGCCGTCTGGAAATGCCTGCCCGATTTCCGGACCGCCTGCGCCGCGTGGATTCATGCCGGCGGCGCGCACCACACCGGTTTCAGCTACGCCGTCAAAACCGAACATATGGAAGACCTCGCCGCCATCGCCGGCATCGAGCTGGCGGTCATCGACCGCGACACGCGTCTGCGCGAATTCAAAAATCAACTACGCCAGAATGACCTCTGGTACACGCTCGCCCAAGGGCTGCGAAACTAGACGCAGGAGGGGAAGGGATTTTCGATTCCCGATTCTCGATTGGGCGCTACCGCGCCAAATTCCGACGGAAACGATAGCTCCCTCAATCGAAAATCGAGAATCGAGAATCGAAAATCCTCTCCCCTCCTCCCCCCCTCTCCCCGTCACCAACACCACACATCACGCCAACATGTACACCGAACTCAAACGCGAGGCCTACGAGGCCAATCTTGCGCTGCCGAAACACGGACTCATCAACCTCACCTTCGGCAACGCCAGCGCCATTGACCGCGCCCGCGGCGTCTTTGCCATAAAACCCAGCGGCGTGGACTACGCTGCGCTCGTCCCCGAAGACATGGTGCTCGTCGATCTTGACGGCAAACTCGTCGAGACCGCCAACCGGCTCCGTCCCTCCTCCGACACGCCGACGCACCGGCGGCTCTTTCTGGCCTTTCCGGAAATCGGCGGAGTTGTCCACACGCACTCCACGCACGCCACGGCCTTCGCCCAGGCTGGCCGTGAAATCCCGATTTTCGGCACCACGCACGCCGACTATTTTTTCGGCAACATCCCGGTGACGCGCAAAATGACCGCGTCCGAAATCGGCGGCGGCGCCTACGAATGGGAAACGGGCAACGTCATCGTCAAACGTTTCGCCGCCGGCAACCCGCCTCCCGCCTCGTCCGCCCCTGCCTCTCCCGCCTCCTCCCCTCCCCCCGCCTCGCCCGCTCCTCCTGGTGCGTCCGGTCCGTTGTCGCCGCTCGATTTCCCCGCCGTGCTGGTCAACCGCCATGCGCCATTCACCTGGGGCCTCTCGGTGGCGAAGGCCGTCGAGGTCGCCGTGGCTGTCGAGTGCATCGCGCAGATGGCCCTCATGAGCCTGCAACTCGAACCGACGCTCGCCACCATCGAACCGGCGCTTCTCGAAAAGCATTTTTGTCGCAAGCACGGCCCCGGAGCTTATTACGGGCAACCGGCTGGTCCGGCCCGGCAGTGATCTAGTCGAAGGTCGGAAAGTCGAAGGTCGCAGCCCGCAGCTAATGGCCGTGACGTAGGGGCGTCGCTTGCGACGCCCGTCTGGAGTGGCGCGGGCATCCCCCCCCCGCCGGGGGGGGGGGGGGGGCGCTTAAGCCGCGCCGGGGGCGGCGGGGGGGGAGGGGGATTTGGCGGAACCACAGGGCAACAACAAGCGCCCCCCGTCCCC
>JAISAX010000868.1 GCA_031266495.1 Opitutaceae bacterium | reverse complement strand
TATGGCTACCGGAGGCCGGGAAGCCCGGTCAGCGTTTTCTCCTGGACGGAACGAACGTAATCCATGGCGCGGGCCAGCTTTTCAGCGGCAACCGCAGGGTTTTTATGGATACGGATGAGTTCGTCCGCGAGCGATTCGCCGGTGACGGCAGGATCGTCGAGATAAAGTCTCCAGTCGCCGAGTCCGATGTCCGGCCACATCTGGCCTTTGTTCGTTTCGGTTTCGGTGGGGAGATAAAGCGACGGGACTCCAGCGGCGGCGGCGATGATCGGAGAATGGCACTCCATGCTCAGCAGGGCGACCGCTCCGCGATAAACGGCAGCGGCCTCATCCGGCATCCAGTAACTGCCTTTCCAGACAACATTGCGGCGAATGTCTTCGGGGAGCTTGTCGTAAACCTCCGTTTTTTCGACTTCGACCTCGAAGGTCATTTCGGGGCAAAGCACGACGTTGAGGCCGGTTTTCCGTACGAAGCGGATGATGGCGGCGCGAATCTTGCCAAGATCGTTTTCAACATGCCGCGCATTGTAGGTTTCCTTGGCAAGGTCGGTGGCATTGGGCGGGAGATTGCGGAGTTTGTAGTAGGGGGCGAAGCGGGTGCGGGCGATCACGCAGAGGTAACGCCCTTTTTCGAGCCGGTTGGCGCGGAGCCAGGCGTCGGCGCGAGCGGTGTCGTATTGCGCGACGCCAAACACGGTGTCGGGAGCGAAATCCAGAACCGGCGTCGTTATTTTTTCACGACGCAGGTAATCGAGGCTCGCCGTTTCGCGGGTATAAACGAAGGCGGCCTGGTTGAGGATTTCCCGCTCCGTCTGGCTCAGCGAATTGCGCTGGGTGAAGGTGGCAAAGGTGGACTCACGATCGACCGTGACGCCGTAAAAACCGCAGGGATGATTGGGGTGGTCGGCGGCGTGGTGTTTTTTCCATGCGGCGAAGGCCCTTGTGGCAACGCTGATGTCGGGCGCGGAGCTGCAAATGAAAAGCCGGGCCGAGTCGAATGCGGCGCGCAACTCCGCAGTGGCGGGCCGGTCTTCCTTGTCCAGTCCGCCACTGCGAAGAATTTGAACTTTTGGGAAATACCGTCGAAGCATCGGCTCGGCTTCGCCGCTAATGTCCGCCGGCCAGAGAATGAGCCGGGCCTCGGGAACGTGTCGCCCGAGGAGTGTCAGGAGACCGGAGGTGTGGGCGATGTCGCCAATGTTGACAGTTTGCCAGCCGGAGCGAATGAGAATGACTGGCGAGCCGGAGTCCGCCGAAGAGGGCGGCGGGGAAACGCCGGCGCCCGGCAGCATGTGCAGGATAAATGCGGATACAAACAGAGGGAGAAGGGAGCGGAATGATTTCATGATTCGGCCTCGGGGGGGGGGGAGGGAAGACGGATGAAGAACTGATGTTACGCGGTGCCTCTCGTAGCCCGTGCCAGGCAAACGGGTTGACGTATCTCCACTTGTGTCAGGTTCTTGAGGGCTTCGCAAGCGAAGCCCCTACAGTCGAACCGCGTAACATCAGTGAAGAATTTGATGTTACGCGCTTGCGACGTAGTGGTTCAGCGGCGACAGCGTTGCCAGGCGGCGGCGGCCATCATGACAAGGCCGCCCAGCCAGGCGATGGCGGCGGGTTCAGGGACGGGGATGGCGATGGTTGTGAATCCGAGGTCATCGAAACCGAAGAGTGGTGCCGGGACAGTGCTGCTTTCTTCCTTACGGATCATGTCCACCGTGAGAATGATCGAACTGATGCTGCTGTTCCCAGCGGCTTGATAGCCGAAATGGATACTCGGGGCGGCGCCAGTGGGCAGGTTGTTTGCGGTGATGCTTTGGGTCGAAAGGATGTTGCCATCTGCAGAGTAAAACCGGGCGGTGATCGAGGAAACCAGGGCAAAGCGTTCCAGCGCCGCACGAAGGGTGAATCCGGCCGCGTTCACGTTGTTGGCGTTTCCGTTAAAAGTGCTGCTTGCCGCATTCCATTCGCCGAAATCGATTGTCGCGGTGAACGAGGTCGCGTCCGTTTCCGAGGGAGTGAGCTGGATTTGCATGCCGCTTCCCGAGGAGGTGAGAAAGGAATTGTTGGTCATCGCCTTGCCGGTGTTGGCGGTACTGGAGGCGCCTGCGAATGTGATTTGCACATCGGGCCGGGAGCGGGCTTCCGCGCTGAAATGGAGCGTGTTGGAGCCACTGACAAATCCCGTGAAGTCTTGCAGGACGGCGTAAGCAGACAGTGCTTCAAGCGTGCTTTCCGCCGTGCTTCCGGGGGCGGGTGTGTTGATGGCCGCGTAGGGGGCGATTTTGTTGCCGGTCGTAACCAGCGCGGGATCGGTGATGACTGTCGCGGAAAACGCACTACCGGCTAACAGGGAGCCGGAAACGAGCGTCGCCTTGATGAATTGGTTCGGGTTCATGGTGCTATTATTGTATTATTGTTTTGGATGCGGATGTTTACTGTCGAATGGAGATTTCCTTGCGGAGGTTTGTGCCCGTCGGGATGCGGCCCACGCTCCAGTCGAAAAACAGGGCGAGGCGATAGCTGCCGAGCACCGGGTCATCCGGGCTGTTGTAGGCGCTGCCCGCCGAGAGGCTGTAATCGACGGAGGCGCCCTTGACATCCGCCTGGATCAACGCCCACGTCCGCGAAGGAGCGATCTGGCCGAGCAGCGCGGTGTAGCGCATGGGGGGAGCGCCCGTTCCGGCGTTGCTGCCAAACGGATGGATCACCGTGCCGCCGGGGATGCCAGGATAAAAACCGGCGCCGCCTTTCATGTCGCGATTGAGTATCCAGAGTACGGGGCGGCCGTCGGGACTTTTACTGTCGCGGCGCCCGAGGGGGTCTTCGAGCGAGGGGATGTTCGTGTTCCCGGAGGGGTTGATCGCGAGGCCGGAACAAGAGGCGAGGTGGTATCCAAGCATATGATACTCACCGGAGCCGATCCGGTCGCTCGCGCCCGCGTTCAGGCCTTTGTCCCCGGTGCCGATGGCCGAGCCGTTGTTGCGGCCGGGCAACTCGTCCCGATTATCGTTGGCGGAGAGCATGATCAGGATGCCGGTCTGGCGGAGGTTGGAGGTCACTTTGGCGATGGCGGCCTGCTTGCGGACTTTGCCAATGGTGGGGATGATGATGGCGGCAAGGATGCCGATGATGGCGATGACCGTGAGGAGTTCGACAAGCGTGAAGGCGGATTTGGTTTTCATAGCGCGGGGGGGGGAGGGTCGTGAGGGATGGAGCGCGTCAGTCGGTTTCGACAAGGGTATTCAATATCATGTTACGCACGGGTTTTGCGGACCGCACGACGAGGCAGTGGTGCTCGCTGCGGTGGCCGAGGGTGGCATCGGGCATGGTTTCCATGCGTTCGGCGAGGGGCTGGCTGGCATCGTAGCGGATGCGGAATCCGTTTCCCGTCAGCAGGCCGGGACTCAGGGTGACGGATTCGGCGGGGAGTTGGCCGCGAAACCATCGCACGTCTTTGGCCGGCGCGCCGAGGTGCCAGCGAAAGAGGGCGATGTCGGGGGATTTCAGGACGAGTTCGTCGCGGACGCGCAGGGTGGAGGCCGTCCATTCGACATGGCGTATCCATTTTTCAACGGCGGGGTAGGCATTGCCGAGGTCGGCGGTGACGGCGCCGCCGCCGGCGTCGAGGCGCGCGACGTCGAGAGGCGCGGAGCGGTGCGCGGGAGTGAGGGGCTGGCCGACACGGTTCCAGGCCAAGCCACCCCGCACCTCCTCCGCGCCTGGACCGAACGCCCCGACGCCGCCGGTCCCCTCGTCTGGCTCTATCCTTTCGACGAAATTCACGACGCCATGTTCGGCCCCGCGCCCGCCCCCGAACGCCTCTTCCATACCGACTGGTTCGCGCGCGAAATCATCAACGACGGCCTCCCCCTCAACACCGTCATCAGCACCCGCGCTTTCGCCGCGCTCCTCGACTCCGGCCACGCCGGCCGCGTCCTTGGCGGCCGCGTACTCATCACCCCCGCGCCCTTCGACGCCGCCACCGAACAACGCCTCCTTGCCTGGGCCGACGCCGGCGGGGCGCTCCTCGTTTACGGCCCCCTCGACACCGCCCCCGTCCTACGCGCCCGCCTCGGCCTCGCCGCCGCCGTCCCGCTCTCTGGTAACATGATTGTGGATACGATTGCCCGATCCATCGACACTCACGAAACCGGCGCCCCCCGTCCCGCCATCTTCGGACACAATTCCATCATGTCCGGCGGCGCGCTCACCGAAGCTCCCGCTCCCGCCCCCCCCACCCCCACGCACATTGCCACCTGCACGCACGGCGCGGCAGCGCCTGGGACCGCCGGCATCCTGCCGGCAGACGACGCGCAGCGTCGCCCCTCCCTCCCCTCCCCCCCCTCCTGCCCCCCCCGCCTCTCCCGTCGCGTTTTCGCCGCCCATTGCGCGACCCCTGCCGGCGGACGCATCGCCTGGCTTCGCGCTCCGCTGACCATGCGCATGGTTCCCGGACAAAAACTCCCCGTCCCCGACGCGCCCGACACCACCTGGCCCTTTGCGCAGCTCGTTCGTCACGTCCTCGCCGAAACGCACGGCTGGCACTTCTCCTTCGACACCACGACCTCCACCGGACGCCACCCCGTCCTCACGCTCCATCGCCACGACAATTCGTGGTTATTTTCCGGATACGTTCCCGATACCACCGCCGAAATTCACCTCCACACCCCGTTTGGCGCGCCCATTTTTCTCGGAGCGGAAACCCGCCTTCGCGACGGCCACGCCACCCACCGCCTGCCCCATGCCTGCCGCCACGAATGCCGGATATTCCTCCACGGCCAGACCGACGGTGTCATCAGTTGCATCGAACGCCACCCTGCCCAGATCGGCGTCACCCGCCGCATCCTCGTCAGCGGACTACGCGAAGCCACCCTCCGGATTTTCCCTCCACACGACGCTGGTCCTGTGACCGCCTGGCACAACATGCCCTGGCCCCACATCACGGGCGACACTGTCGCCCTGCGCGAACACCACACCCCGCACGGTCTCATGCTCGAAATCACCTCACCCGTCACCGGAGAAATCCGTTTCTCCTGGTAATGTCCCCTCCCCCCCCCTAGACGTATCCACATTAAAAACACCATGTACTCGCCCGCCTCAAACCTCCGCCCGGCCCTCGTCGCCCGTGTCAGCTCCGCCGCGTTCACGCTCATCGAGCTGCTCACCGTCATCGCGATCATCGGCATCCTCGCCGCCATCATCATTCCCACCGTTGGAAAAGTCCGGCAGACCGCCCGCATGATGCACGGCATCGCCAATCTCCGCATCATTGGACAAGCCATCCTCTCCCACACCGGAGAAAACCGGCAATTGCTCCCCGAACTCGTCGATATCAAAGCGCCCGAAGAGGGCGGCGGCTTCGGCACCAACTACTGGACCGTGCAAATTGCCTCGCACCTGCCGCAACCCGTCAGGGGCGGCTGGTTCGACCTCGACAACAAAGCCTTCATCGTCAGTCCTCCACTGGTCAGCCCCTTTCTTGAAAACGGCCAGCACCACCGGCTCGGCGACTACGGAGCCAACCGCAACGTCATTCGTCCAGGCGACAAAGGCGCTCTCCCTCTCGCCGAAGTCAACCGGCCCACGCGCACCGTGATGGTTGCCGCCGCCGAGACCCGCAAAAACCGCACGCCGCCCAATGGCGCCTGGTATTTCCACGGTGATGCTTACATCCAGAATCCGGATACAGACGAAGCCGCCCCCTCCGACCACGGAGCCGGAAAAATTCCCGCCCTGTTTGCGGATGGCCATGTATCCGTTTTTCAACTCAACGAATTTCAGGCCATCCGGGCTGAAATCCTGAAAGTCAATCCCTGACCAAACCGACAGCACACCCGCCACCACCCAATCCACCATCAACATGCACATGACAACCATCCGATCCACCCGCACCGGTCTGCTGACCGGCCTCCCCGGAGCCGCGCTGCTCGCCGCTGCCGCCGCCGCCGCCGCCGCCGCCACCCTCATCTCGCCCGTACTCCATGCCGACACCATCGGTTACTGGCGATTCGAAGGCGACGCCACTGCCTGGCTCACGGATTCCAGCGGCAACAACATCACGCTCTATCAACTGGGGACAACCGCTCTGCCCAATCGCCTTGCCTTGCCGCAAACCGGCGGCGGCGCGGCCTTTCCCCGCCACCTTGCCAGCCAAAACAATACCTCGGCAATTCAAGGCAATGGCGACACCCTCAGCTTCAACCACCGGCAACTCGGCGCGGACATCTCCGGCCACGACGACGACCTGACATCGGCCTTCAGTTTCGAAGCCTTCGTCAACCTCTCCTGGTCTCACGCAAGCGACAGCGCGGTGATTGCCGGCCAAGGCGTTTCCCTCTCATCAGGCGCGAGCTGGGCGCTCGCCGTCACCGGTGTAAACAGCACGCGCGGCGCACGAAATGTTCTCTTCCAGATCAACACCGGAGGAGGCGCGTGGGCCACCGGACTTCAAACCCTGCAAAGCAACCTCTACCTCGAACCGGGAAAAGACTACTACATCGCGGTGACGGCTGATTTTACCGACACCGCCAAAACCGGCATCACGATTTATCTGAAAGACCTGAGCACACCCGGCGCCACCATGCAGACGGCCAGTCTCGCGCACACCGGCAGCATTGCGTCCACTTCCGCCGTCCTCTCCATCGGCGCGGCGCAAGGAGGAGGTTCCCCGTGGTATGGCGCCATCGACGAAGTCCGCCTCTCCGATGCGAAACTCACCGAACCGCAGCTCCTCATCAACCAGGTCCAAGTTCCCGAACCCTCCGCCAGCGCGTTCATCTCCGCCGCTCTCGCGCTTGCTCTCTTCATCCTCCTGCGCCGCCACCACCAACGCTGACTTTCGCCCTCCCCTCCCCCCATCCCCGCCTCAAGCCCACGATGCGCCTCCTTTTCTCCCTGCTCGCCGTCACTCTCCTGCTCCCTGCCGCTGGCGCCCGTCTCCGCGGCGCGCAACCCTCTCCCGTCGCGCCTGACGCTCCCCGAATCCTCTTCCATCTCGATTTCGACCTCGATTTCACCGCGCAAACCGCAACCACCGGCGCGATCGAACCCGCGCTAAAAGACCACCTCCCCACGCTCGTCCCCGGCAAGCGCGGCCAGGCTGCGCACTTCGGTCCCGGCCAGGTTCTCGCCTATCCCTCAACCGGCAACATCGACAAGAAACGCGGCTCGCTCGCCGTATGGCTGCAAGCCCCGCAGGACGAGACCGGTCCCGCCGGTAGTTCCGATCGCAATACGCTTTTCCGGGAAGACGGCCCCTACGTTGGCCGCGACACCAACACTCTCTGGCTCTGGTTTCATCCAGGGCGCGGCATGCGTGCCGACATGCGCGATCCGCGTGACCGCTACATTTACATGAACAGCGGAAGCGCGTGGAAAAAAGGCGAATGGCACCACATCGTCGTCACATGGGACAACACCCGCGGCACCCAGGCCTATGTTGACGGCGAATGGGCCACGCAATCCGTCGCCGCCACATGGATACCGAAACCCTACGAACGCTTTTTCATCGGAGCAGCCGACGCCCTCGGCCTTCACCCCTGGAACGCCGCCATCGATGAACTCACCATCTACGACCGTGAACTGACCGAGGATGAAGTTCGCGCCGGGTTCCTGAAAAACGGCAATTTCGCCACCCGCACACGTCTCTTTGAAAGCTACCTCACCGCCGGACGGAGCGGTTTTGTCAGGATGGAGTATTACAACCCCGCGGATACACCCGCTCATCTTGCCAACCTGCATTACAACCTCTCCGGGCAACCTGGTAACGACAACAAAACCATTGAAGGCCGTCTCGCCGACCAGGTCATCCCCCCGCGCAGCCGCATCCTCTTGCAGATCCCGCTGACGCTCGACAACGCCGGCGATTACCACCTCAACCTCAGGCACACCGAAACGGACCGCGAGCACGGCAACGTGATTCCCGTTTATGTTTACCCGGTCTCCGACCCGCAACCGCATTCCGCAGCCACCGCCTCCCGGGAAAAACTCGTCGCCGACATTAACGCCGCCACCACCACTCCGATTGCACAATCCGCGCCCACCACCATCATCCGGAATCCAATCGGCGAATACCGCGAAGCGGGGGCGAATCGGCATGACCGTTTCGCAATCGGATTCCCCATCGCCCGCAGCGCCATCTCCCAACCTCATGTGGCCGTCATTTCCTGTCCCGACGACAAGGCCCGGACCATGGAAATGATGCTGCACGACCTCGCCGGTAAAAAAGATTTCCAGGCCCAGACCGGCGTATTCACGGGCGACGAATACCCCATATCCGGAAAAATGTTACAGCAACGGATCCTCTTCTGGCCTCACTCCACCCGGCAGTCCTTCATCTTCATGACCGCGGAGCAGGGGAAACCCGCCGCTGTGGCCGCCATCCGCATTTACCAGCTTGAAAAGCTCCCCGCTTCCCCGCCTCCCGCCACCTTCCATGGCAGCGTTCCGGCCCGTGAAACCGGCATCTATTACGAGGACCCCGTCCTCAACCAGAGCTTTGGGGAAGCCGCTGATTTTCCCGGCTTTGAAGCCGCGATGACCAAAACACTGGATTACATGCAGTCGTTTTCCCAAAACACATTCCTGTATCCGGTATCCTGGTATGACGGTCCCCTTTACGGATCCACCGTCGCCCCCCTTCAGGCGTATGGCATAGGCGGAGCGCGTCCACATCCGCCCGGTTTTCCCGCCCGTTTTGCCAGCCGGCTGGCCGCGCGCGGCATGACCTTCAATGCCGGCTTCCACATGCACATGCTCGCGTCTCTGAGACCCTTTGCCATCACGGATCTCAAGCGTATCCACGCCGGGGAGGAAACCGCGTTCAACATGCGCGCAGACGGACGACTCTGGCATGGCCACTACCACGGCTCCGATCCCGGCTACAATCCGCTTGATCCCCGCGTGCAAAAAGCCGTCACGGACATCGTCATCGAGGCCGTGGACCGCTACGGGGATGCGCCCAATTTTACCGGTGTCTCCCTTGTTATGGCTCGCGTGAAAATGTTCGGTTTTGGGTCCGCCGAATCCGGCTACAACGACGCCAATCTCCGGGGCTTCCAACGAAGCACCGGCATTACGATTCCCGGCTACATGGCGCCCGCTCCCGATGCGCCAGACTCCCCCCGGCGTTTTGCCGGGGCAAGCCGCTGGCTCCGGGCAAATCCCCCGGCATGGCGGGCATGGATCGACTGGCGCTGTGTGCAGTTGCACGACCACTACAAACGCCTCGCTGAGGCCATCACCACCCGCCGCCCTGGCCTCAAACTCACCCTCAACCTCTTCACCCCCCGCGCCAACTATGCCCGCATGTCCGATTACCTCCACGCCGACCCCGCCGACGCCTGGCGCGAGATGGGCATCGACCCCGCTCTTTACGCCAACGACGCCAACATCACCCTCACCTACACCCTCGTTCCCGCCGACTACCGCTGGCGCCGTTCGCTGGGTGACAAATCCCCCGATCTGGAATGCAACCGGACCGTGTTCCTCGCTCCCGAAAGCACCGCGTTCATGAACGCCACTCCGCATTCCGAAGCCGTCATCCATGATCGTTACTGGGAGGATGCCATTGGCCGCACCGCCCCCATGCGAGACCTTCCCGTATCCGAACATCCATGGCGTTGCACCACTCTCAACGCGGCGGGACGCAACAGCCTCGAACCCTATGTCGCCGCGCTCAACAATTTCGACGCACAACGCATCACCAAAGGCGGATACCTCATCGGAACCTTTGGCATGGAACGCGAAATCGATGAATTCAGCCGTGCGTATCGAACACTCCCCGCCGTCCGCTTCGATGACATTCCGGGGCTGGAAGATCCGGTTCGTGTTCGCCAGAAAACCGTTGATGGTCGCCTCCATTATTATGCGCTCAATCGCCTTCCCGAACCCGTGGAAATCCAACTACGGCTCAACGACGGGACTTTTATTGGTCCCCTTGCGTTGAAGCCATTCGAGTTGCGGACCTTCAGTCATGACAACGCCTCCGCTCGCGTCGTCAGTGGCGCCGCCAGCATTGCGCCCTCCTGGCTGGCCAGGCTCGAAACCGACACCCGGAACGCCATCCGCAACGTGAATTCCCTGCGCGCGAACCACCCCGGGGAGTTTGCCCGATTCACTCCCTATGCCGACTACGCCCGGGCCTGCCTCAAGGAAAACCGCCACGCCCGCCTGTATTTCCTCCTGCAAGAACATTGGGCCCAGGCCGCGCGCAAACCAGGCTCCGGCGACAGCCGCCAGGCCGCGCAATGATCCTGCGCCTGGTCATCCTTTTTTATGCGATCATGATACCGCCCCCCGGCCTTGCTCGCGGTGTGGACGGCATCTCTTCCCACGGATCCTCCGGTTCGTATCGAATATCAAACGACAAGACGAAAATCATCATTGCTCCCGCTCTCGGTCGCATTATGTGCTACGGCGAGCCCGGCGGTTTTAATCTTCTCTGGCAAAAACCGCGCCAGGCCGCTCCCCCCGCCTCCGATGCCTGGAATAATGTCGGTGGGGACAAGATCTGGCCTTGGCCTGATGAATGCTGGCCTGTCACGTCCGAAGGCCGGCTCCATCCTCCGCCTGCGTGGAATCAGGCTGCGCACGAACTGCACATTACAGGCCCCTGCTCTGTGCGCATGACATCTCCGGTCTGGACCAAAACCGGCCTGCGCATCATCCGCGACATTTCCCTTGATGAAACCGGCACGCGCGCCGTCATCTCTTCTTTTTTTGAATCATCCGGCCATAAATCGCCACCGTCTGTGCTCCTGCCCGTTCCGTGGTCTGTCACGCAGATGCCACTACCGCAGGCGATCCTGATGCGGCTTGCATCCCCGGCCCCCGATTTACCGCGGCGCTACGCCTTGCATGGATTCGCATGGGATTCATTGAAGCAACCAGCTCCTGACATACTCTGGCTGGCATCTCCCGGCGGCGGAGTTTCCAAAATCGGCGCCAACAGCCGGGCCATCGGCTGGTGGCGTGGCGATCTTCTGTTCATTCAACGCCTTCTCTCCCCCGATCCGCATCCCCCGGCGGAGTGGTCTCCTCTCGGACAGGCACAAATTTTTTGGACCGAAAAACCCGGCGACGATTCAACGTCCTATGTTGAACTCGAATTTGTCGCTCCGCTTGCACCCTCCGATATTCCTTCTCCAAAACTTGTCGTCACCTGGGAATCACACCATCTGTCCAGCCACCGTCCATCCATGGACGAAGTAACAACCAGGTTTATGACGCATACCGATCCCGGACCTTTCGCAGAGCCTGTCAAATAACTGAAGTTACACGGTGCGCTGTGGCGCGGGCGTCCGCGTAACGTCAGTCAAATAACTGAAGTAACGCGAAGCCGCCGCTCCGGCTCCCGCCTGCGTAACTTCAGTCAAATAACCCTCAAAAACCTTCCTCAAACATGTCCGTCTTCCCTTCCCGATAAAATCCCGGCAACGCCTTGGGAAAACCAACGCCATCGGGCTCGGCGTCTCAATTTTCCCGGAGGCGGCCCTTCCGGTGGGAAATGACGCTCTCCCGTGCAATCAGCCTGTAAGGGAGGACGGTCCGCGCGGGGGTGTCACGGTCGGTCAGCCTCGCCTCGATCACATCCGCGGTGGCCGCCGCCATTGCCTGGTAGTCGGGGGAAATCGTCGTCAGGGGCGGCACCATGTAGCGCGAAAATGACGTCTGCTCCGAGGCTATCAGCGAGATGTCTTCCGGCACGCTCCGTTCGTAGAGAGAAAATGAATACAACGAGATGATCCCCGCGTTCCCCCCCGGACAAAACAGGGCGTCGATCCCCCTTTTCAAGAGTTTTCCCGTCAATTCGACATAATTCTCGTCGCCCGGACCCGAGAAAAAAACCAGCGAATCCTCGCACGGGAGTTTCCGGGATTTCAGCGCGCGGATGATGGCCGCGTGACGTTGCGCGGCGTTGCCCGTGCCAGGCTCGCCGTGAATAATGCAACCGATCCTGCGACAACCGCGTTCGTGAAGATGCCCGATCGCAAGCTCCATGCCCTGCTCCTCGTCCGAGCGGATGTAATACACATGGGGCGGATTGGCCGCGCCCTCGCGGTCGAGGATCACCAGAGGCACCGGGAAACGGTCCGCCCAGTCGGCGTAGGAAGCCGGTTCCGCCCCGATCGCCACGGCCGCGCAAAACCGGATGTCGCCAAGCCGCTCGCAATTGTCGGCGGGCAGGATCTCGATCCGGAATCCGCGTCGCGGCATCTCCTGCGTGAGGGCCATCAGGATCATGTCCACGCAACTGTGCGCCGGATACACCGGGCTGTAAGGCGTGATAATTACAACATTCCTTTGCTTGAGGGAGAGGCGCGGCAGGTAGCCGTGCTCGCGCGCCACGGCCAGCACATGCCGCCTGAGTTCGGGGCGAATATTCGGATGGTGGTTGAATACGCGCGAGACGGTCGCCATGGAGACGCCGGCGATCCGGGCAACCTCCTCGATCTTGACCGCAGACACCGCGGATGCCGCGGACGCCGCCGGCTCCGCCGTTTCTTCCTCCGGTTGTCCGTTCCTCCGGTTTCCTGTCCTCTTGCCCTTCCGGGTCGATTGGGTCGTCTTCATTCTTTTGAAAATCTGTTTCGGTTTTTGGAAAATTTCCCTTTCTTCCGGAAAAAAAAGATTATTTTCAATGCCAATCCTGAAAAATTTTCTGCTAGAGTGTGTGGTATCAAACAATTCATCACGCGCAAGCCACGCGACAGATTGGGCGCCCGCCCGGGGCGGGCGGGGCCCGGCGCGCGGGGCGGGGGGGGGGGGGGGGGGGGGG
>JAISAX010000398.1 GCA_031266495.1 Opitutaceae bacterium | reverse complement strand
ACTCCCTCGCCCTCGCCATTGGACACGAATGGTTTTACGATGCCCTCGCCGCGGAAGAACGCGCCATCCTCCGCCGCGCCCTCCTTGAAAACGCGCTGGCCTTCGCGCCATCCGCCTACGGCACTCCCCTGCCCAGGACCGCCAAAACCGCACTCCCCTCCACCCTGCCCGCCTCCAGTTGGCTCGCCTTCGGCAAAGGCGACAGGGCCATCAACAACTGGAACCAGGTCTGCAACGGAGGCCTCCTTGCCGCCGCCATTGTCCTGCGTGATGACGAACCCGACCTGTCCAACCTCGTCATCGACGGCGTTCGACGTTCCCTCCCCTTTGCGATGGCGCACTATGCTCCCGATGGCGGCTGGCCCGAAGGCCCCGCTTACTGGTCTTACGGCACCACCTACAACGTCATCATCCTTGACCTCCTCCGCCAAAACCAGGGCACCGACTACGGCCTCACCAAACAACCGGGATTCTCCAGCACGGCGGACTACTACACCCGCATCTTTGGACCCACAGGCATCATCTTCAATTTCGGCGACTCGGCACCGGTCACCGAGCACATCGCAGGCTGCGAACCCGCCTACACCTGGCTGGCCAATCAATTCGGCCCCGACACCGCCCGCTTCACATCCCGCGCCCGTCTGAAAAGTTTTCTTCAAGACCCCAACTCGTCCGAGTATTCCAAATACACCAAAGGCAGCATCTTTCGCTTCCTTGCACTCCACGCCCTCTGGTTTCCCGACGACACAACACCGGATACGCCCCTCTCCCGACTCCCGCTTGACACCCACTCCCGGGGCACAGCCGAAATCGTGCTCCTCCGCAGCCAGTGGGATTCGCCCAACGCGCGCTGGCTGGCCCTCAAAAGCGGCGCCAACGGCTTTCCGCACGGCAACCTCGACCTCGGCTCCTTCCTTCTCGAATCCGATGGCGTTCGCTGGGCGCACGACCTCGGTCCCGATTCCTACCGACTCCCCGGTTACTGGAATGGATCCCAAGGCGGCCGACGCTGGACCTGGTACCGACTCAACAACTACAGTCACAACACCATCACTCCCGGCGCACAACTCCAGCACGCCACCGCCACCGCGCCCGTCACCTGCTTTTATTCCACGCCAGGCCATGCCCACGCCATCGTTGACATGACCAACGTTTACCCGGGCACCGCCCGCCATGTCCTCCGTGGCGTGGCTCTCATCGAAAACCGCACCCGTTTTCTTATCCAGGACGAATGGACCGGAATCGCCGCAAGCACCCCGCCCCTCAACTGGCGCATGATGACCACCAGCGACATCGCGCTCTCTGACGACGCACGCTCCGCCCGCCTCACCCAGGACGGCAAAACCCTCCGCGCCGAAATCCTCTCCCCCGCTTCCCCCGGCACACGCTTCGCCATCGAATCCGCCACCCCTCCCACCGCTCAAGAAAATCAAAACGCCGGATTCCGTATCCTGAGATTAACGACGCCTTCGGTCACCGACATTCGCATCGCCGTCCTGCTGACACCCGGTGACACCCCACGACCTCAAACACTGCCCTCACTCGTACCTCTAAAAGACTGGCCTGATACCTGATGTTACGCGGATCGACTGTAGGGGCGTCGCTTGCGACGCCCGCGCCAGGCGGAGAGAATTGGCGAATCTCCCGTTGTGATCAGGTCCTCGCGGGCTTCGCAAGCGACGCCCCTACCTCCGGCCCGCGTAACATCAGTTAATAACCGATGCTACGCAGCCGAAGGTTTTGAGGTCGATCCCGATGCCTATCCCGGTCTTGGGAGCGCACGCGTCTCGCGTGTCGGCTTGGGCGTCTCGCCCAAGCCTTGGCTGACGGTCCAAACCGGGCCGGGCCGACTTAAGTCGACTTGAATCGATTTGAATCGACTTAAGTCGAATCGATCCGAACCGTGTCCGGCGAGACGCCGAACACAGCACGCAAGACGCGTGCGCTCCCCGGACCGGCTCCCCGGACCGGCCCACTCTTCCCTCCACACTCACCCACATCAAACCTGCCGCATCATGAAAACGCTCCGCTCCGTTTTTCCCCTTTTTGTATCCGCATTTATATTGCATATGTTGCCAGGCTCCAGCGTTTCCCCGCCGCCCTCCCCGGCAGCCTCCGGCACTCCGGTCATCCTCATTCGCTCCGGCTGGCAGACCGTTAACATCGGCGATATTGCCCACACCTCCGGCCTGTTGACACTCCTCGGGCGGCACATTCCCGACGCCCGCCTTATCCTCTGGCCGGCGGACATTCGCGGCGACGTCGAACCGATGCTCCGGCGGTATTTCCCCCGCGTCGAAATCATCCACGACGGGCTGGACAAGGACGACCGTCCGGCCACCGCCGAACTGCGCGCCGCCTTCGACCATGCGAATCTCTTCATTTGCAGCTCCGCGCCCGACATCGGCGTCGCCACAAAGGCCTTCGCCGCCTGGAAAAAGCACCACGCCGCCGACCTCCCCAATCGACCTTACGGTTTTTACGGCATCACCGTGGACCGTGAAACCGCCTTCGCCCGACTCGCAGGCAAAACCACCCTCTCCCCTCTCGAACGCGAAATCCTCAACGAAGCCGCCTTCGTTTACGCCCGCGAAACGGCGAGTCTCGATTACCTGCGTCGTGAAAAAATAACGACACCGGTTCTGGATTTTGTTCCCGACGCCGTGTTTGGCGTCGATCAATACGACACCGCCCGCGCCGACGCCTGGCTCCGCGCCAACCGACTGGAAAAGGGCCGTTACATCTGTGTGATCGCCCGCACCCGCTTCGCCCCTTACTACAAAATCCGTCAGCGTCCACCGACGGAAAATGATCTCGCGCGCGAAGCCTACAACGCGCGCCACGTCGAAACCGACCTCGGAAAAATCCGCGCCGCCATCACCCGCTTCGTCCGTGAAACCGGCCTGAAGGTCGTCCTCTGTCCCGAGATGACCTTCGAGGTCGAAGTCGCCAGGGAGGAGGTTTACGACAAACTCCCCGAGGATATCCGCGGCAACGTTGTCTGGAAGGACAGTTACTGGATGCCCGATGAAGCAGCCGCCGTTTACCGCGGAGCGGTCGCCCTGCTGAGCATGGAGTGCCATTCTCCGATCATCGCCGCCGCTGCCGGAGTCCCTTCACTTTATCTCCCCACCGAAACCGAAACCAACAAAGGCCAGATGTGGCCCGACATCGGACTCGGCGACTGGCGGCTCTATCTCGATGATCCTGCCGTTACCGGCGAATTGCTGGCGGACAAGCTCATACACATCTATAAACATCCCGTAATCGCCGCTGAAAAGCCAGGCCGTGCCATGGATTCCGTTCGGGCCATTCAGAGAAAAACACTGCGCGAAATACTCGCGCCCCGGCAGTGAGCAGCGGCCAGGTGATTCATGCCCGGCAAGGATTCCCAAGGCACCTTGCTAGCCGGTCTCCTGCTCACGCTCAGCACCGCGCTGCACACCTTGCGCGCCATCGTGTCCGTGACCGGCGGCGATTTCAGCAACGACCTCACGCCGGACAGGATCGCCGCCCTCGTCTGTTACTACGTCGTGCTGTTCACCGTCTGCGGATTCTGCCTGCGCACGATTCGCGCCCGGTATTTTTCGGACGCGAAGACGTAGCCGCGGCCTGGCGGCTCCTCCAGCACAAAGCCGTCCCACCTGCTACTTGCTGTCATTCCGTCCAGAAAACGCAGCTTCTACAACAAGCAATGGGTCAAGTTTCTGCGTGCCATGCCTCCCCCCGCTGTGACAGGGTGGAGGCTTTCTCATGAACATCCACGAGTATCAGGCCAAAGAATTGTTCAAGAAATACGGAGTACCCGCACCCAAGGGCATCCCCGTCAAGTCACCGGCGGAGTTCAAGACCGCCCTTGCGGAATTCCCCCCCGGCCCTGTCGTCGTCAAGTCTCAGATTCACGCTGGCGGACGCGGCAAAGGCACCTTCACCGACGGCTTCAAAGGCGGCGTGAAATTCGCGCAAACCAGGGACGACGCCCTCGAGTATGCCAAAAAAATGTTTGGCAACACCCTCGTCACCGCCCAGACCGGCCCGGCCGGACGCAAGGTGCACACGGTTTATTTCACCGAAGCGTGCAAAATCCGCAACGAGTACTACCTGGCCATCCTCCTTGACCGCGCCACCTCCCGGCCCGTCATCGTCGCCTCCACCGAAGGCGGCGTCGAAATCGAGAAAGTCGCCGCCGAGACGCCCGAAAAGATCTTCAAGGTCTTTATCGACCCCGCCTTCGGCCTCGCCGATTTCGAGGTGCGCGAACTCATGTTTGACCTCGGCTTCAGTCCCGCCGAATCGAAGAACGCCGCGAAACTCATCAAAAACCTCTACAAGATGTTCTGGGAGACCGACGCGTCCATGGTCGAGGTCAACCCGCTCGTCACCACCTCCGACGACCAGGTGCTCGCGCTCGACGCCAAGGTGTCGTTCGACGACAACGCCCTCTTCCGCCACCCCGAAATCGTTGCGTACCGCGACCTCAACGAAGAAGACCCCAAGGAGATCGAGGCGTCGAAATTCAACCTCTCCTACATCGCGCTCGACGGCAACATCGCCTGCCTCGTCAACGGCGCCGGCCTCGCCATGAGCACGATGGACATCATCAAGCACTACGGCGGCAACCCGGCCAACTTCCTCGACGTCGGCGGCGGCGCCACAAAGGAACAGGTCGTGGCCGCCTTCAGGATCATCCTCGGCGACGCCAACGTAAAAGGCATCTTCGTGAATATCTTTGGCGGCATCATGGACTGCAACGTCATCGCCACCGGCATCGTCGAAGCCGTCAAGGAGACCGGCCTCAAGCTCCCGCTCGTCGTCCGCCTCGAAGGCAACAACGTCGCCGCCGGCAAGGCCACGCTCGCCACCTCCGGCCTCACCATCACCAGCGGCAACACCATGGCC
>JAISAX010000800.1 GCA_031266495.1 Opitutaceae bacterium | reverse complement strand
TTGTTCATCGGATGATCGGAAGTCGGGGGGGGGGGAGGAGGATAGTCAGATTTCGGATACGGAGTCGGTCAGAGCGTTGGTTTGCGAAAAATCGAGGCGGGGCAGCGGATGGATTCCGGCGGCGCGGAGAACGTTGAGTGCGGCGCCGTGAAGCGGCGGTCCGACGGGCTCCACGATTCTGGCACGCGGACATGTGGCGCGAATTTTGGCTTCGATCATCGGCTGGTAGGGCGCGCCGCCGCGGGCGCAGCCGCCGAGGAGGACAACGCGCGGGCCTTGAGGAAACCGGAGCGCGGAGGCGGCGCCGGATACCAGCGCGGCCAGGGCGCGCGCGCCTTCGGCCAGAAGTTTACGGGCGGTGGCGTCGCCTTCGGTCGCGTGACGCATCACGACCGGAGCGAAGGCGGCGACCTCGCCGGGCGTCCATTTTTTGGCGTAAAAGCGGGCGAGCAGTTCGTCGGGTTCGCTGACGCCGAAGAACGCGAGAGCGGCGGGCAGGAGGCTCGTCGGGCGTGCGCGCCGGTCGGCGGCGCGGGCGACGGCGCGGAGCGCGGCGATGGCGAGCCCGAAGCCGCTGCCTTCGTCATCGAGCAGCCAGCCCCAGCCGCCGCACATGAAGGTGTTGCCCGAGGCGTCGCGTCCGAGGCAGTTGGAGCCGGTGCCGGCGATCAGGGCGATGCCGGGCCGTCCGCCGAGTCCGCCGGCAAGCGCGTTGTGCAGGTCGTTTTCCACGGTGACGGTCTCGGCGGGAAACCCGGCGAGTTCGGCGGCGGCGGTGAGTTGCAGGATGTCCGGGCGCGACTTTACGCCGGCGCAACCGATGAACACGCGGGCGGGTTGCTGGCGGCGTGGTTTGTCCGCGGCGCTCCAGGCCATGTCCGCCGCCTCGTTCAGGTGGCGGGCGGCGGTCTGCACGCCGACGTTGTGGCAATTCGCGGGGCCGGCTTCGCCGGTGCCGAGCACGACGCCGGTCTCCGTCACGAGAATCGCGCGGGTGCGGGTGCCGCCGCCGTCGATGCCAAGCAGAAAATCCATGCGCCCGACTTTGGGTGGCCGGAAAACGGTCGCCATCAAAATAACACTTTATAACATTTTCCGGACAACATAACATTTTTGTTATTTCAAATCATGGCCCACGAAGCCCCTGGAGCGCGAAGCCGCAGCCAAAGCAGAAGAGTAGCCCACGAAACACACGAAATGACACGAAAGAAAAATCATCGGATTTCTGTCTTCTTTTTTGTGTCTTTTCGTGTGTTTCGTGGGTACTTTGCTTTCATGAAAACACCAGAAAAAGACATTGTGCTGGCGAATGAATCCTACCGGATTATCGGAACTTGCTTCGAGGTTTATAAAGAAAAAGGGTGCGGTTTTCTTGAAGCCGTTTTTCAGGAATGCATGGAAATGGAATTGGAACTACAGGGGATTCCTTTCGAGGCGCAAAAGGTACTTCCCTTGAGTTACAAGGGCAGGCCTCTGAAACAAACTTACAAAGCCGACATTGTTTGCTTCGACAAGGTGTTGGTCGAATTGAAGGCGGTGTCGGAGATCACCAATGAACACCGTGCTCAAGTTATCAATTATCTGAACGCAACGGGACTGAAACTCGGATTATTGGTGAATTTTGGCCACTACCCGAAACTGCAGTGGGAACGTCTCGTGGTCTGAGGATTGCCCACGAAGCCCCTGGAGCGCGAAGCCGCAGCCAAAGCAGAAGAGGAGCCCACGAAACACACGAAATGACACGAAAGAAAAACCATCGGATTTCTGTCTTCTTTTTCGTGTGTTTTCGTGTGTTTCGTGGGCAACTTTTCCGATGCTCTCCACGGTCCGCCATCAACGCATCCTCACGCTGCTCCGCGACAACGAAGCCATCTCCGCCTCGCAGTTGCGGGACCGGCTCGGCGTGACGGCAATGACCGTGTGGCGCGATCTGCGCGTGCTGGAGGAACTGGGGTTGCTGCGTCGCGTGCGCGGCGGAGCGAGGCTGCGCGAACGCGGAACGAGCGAGCCGGATTTCGAGGCCAAGGACACGCGGGCGGCCGACGCCAAGCGGCGCATCGCGGCGCGGGCGGTGAAGGAGTTTGTGCGCGAGGGCGACACCATTGCGCTCGAGGGCGGCACGACGGTGGCGGCGCTGGTGGAGCATTTGCCGGAGGCGCGTGTTTCGGTGCTGACCAACAGCCTGCCGGTGGCGCAGCGGCTGCGCGTGCTGCGTCCGGCGCTGGCGGTGCGCGTGACCGGAGGCTGGCTGAGTCCGGTGTCGGGAAACACGACGGGGCCGGAGGCGCTCCGGGTGGTCGGGACGCTGACGGCGGCGGTCTGTTTTCTGGGGGCGACGGCGTTTGACGGCGAGGTGGGTCCGAGCGATCCCAATCCGCTGGAGATCGAGGTGAAGCGGGCGCTGGCGTCGATTTCGCGCAAGGTCGTGTTGTTGTTGGATGCGGAAAAATTCGGGTTTCCGCGTTCCGCCGCGGTGATGATCCACCCGCGCCGGCTGGATGCGCTGGTGACCGACGCCGCACCGCCGCCCGGCGTTCGCCGCCTGCTCAAGGCGAATGGCGTAAAAGTGCTCGTCGCGAAATGAGAGCCGCCCGGCGACGGTTTTTTTCAGCCTGTTGCCAGCGCTGTTTGTGAACGAGCGTTGGTACGAACTGATATTATTTTTGCGGGCTTCGCTTGCGAGGTCTCTGCGTGGGGCACCGCGTAACATCAGTTACAAATTCATTTGTTTCAGCCAATCTTCACAAAGGCGATTCCAGCCGGCAGCAGGACCACGATTGCTACGGATTCCATAACCGTGTCCGCCCTTCACAAAAACATGAAGTTCACAAGGAATCCCGGTTGCCCGAAGTTTCATATAAAGCTGCACACTTCCCATCGAACCAACAGGATCATCATCACAAACAGAAAGAAACATCGGCGGCGTATCCCGTGTAACCCTGATGTCTTCCGCAAGCGGAACGTCCACCCGCTTCTGATCCACTTTTTCCCCCAACGCATACGCCAGATAAACCGGCACGGCAAAATCCGGCCTGGCACTCAATTGGTCGGCGCTGTCAACGGATTCGTAGCTTTTTTCATTGTAACCGGTTGCAAGCATCAGCGCCAGGTGCGCTCCAGCGGAAAAACCAAGAACTCCCGTTTTCCGTGCGTCAATTTTCCATGTTTCCGCGTTTTGCCTCACAAGCCGGATTGCCCGTTGGGCGTCCTGAAGTGGAGCAAGATGTTTGGGGTGCCCGGCGCGCCGCGGAACACGGTATTTGACTACAACCGCCGTAATACCAATCGAATTGAGCCAATGGGCAATTTCCGTCCCTTCATGATTGTACGCCAGAATACTATAACCGCCTCCGGGGAAAACAAGAATACAGGTCCCTGTTGCCTTTCCGGAATCCGGTTGGTACACGGCAAGTGTTGGTTCCGTAACATTCCGGATGCGACTAATTGGCGGTGTTTCTTTACCGGATTCCGTTTTTTCCTCACCAATAGTTCCCGCTTTTTCGCCAGGAGCAGAACCTTGCCAGAGTTTCAACTCCGCCACCGGTTTCATCGCCAAGGCACCTTGATAATGAATATCTTCCGCTTTGATAAACAAGGCATGAAAAGAAAAGAACATCGTGGAAATCACGAAATAAAGAAATGTTCGCATGTTTTTATCAGTTATTGAATGGGGGGCGCTTTGGAAACTTCATTTTTTTAAACCGCGAATGGACGCGAATGAACGCGAATAAAAACAGGAACTTCGGATTCACCGGGTTTTTATTGGCTGATGTTACGCATTCCGGAGGCGTGGCACGGGCTTCCAGCCCGTGGGTTTGGTGTGGCATGGGCATCCGTGCCCATGATTGCCGGGGGAGGGGGGGGGGAGGGGGGATGTTTGCGGCGCGGAGCGCCGTCCACGGGCAAGGATGCCCGTGCCACGTCGGCCTGCGTAACATCCGTTATTGTTTTTTTATTCGCGTTCATTCGCGTTCATTCGCGGTTGGTTTGCCGGTTTGGTTCCCTGGTTCCGGTTTCGCCGGGTTGGCGATAGTTTTACGGATAATAACCCGGAGCCGGTTTGAGCGTGGCGGAATCGTCACGCCATTCGATGATGTCGGTCCGGTCCGGCCATGTGATGGAGATCTGGATACGGGCGGAGTCGCCGGCGCCGGCAATGCCTTCCGCGGTGAATCGTGGCGCGGGCGCGCCAGGGGGGAGGGGGGCAAGAAGGGCGGCGAAATGTGGATTGGCGGCGCGGGTTTCGGCACGGAGTCTCCGGTAGTCGTACGGGGGACGTCCGGGAGTGTCGTCGGGATGGAAGGGCGCGGAGCCGAGCGCGAGCGGCGCGGAGGCGGCAAGGGCAACGACCATGCGGGGGACGGCGCCGGCGGGTCCGGGTGGCGTCAGGATGAATGTCGAGGGATGGCCGGGGGGTTGTTCGACTCGCATGTCGGCCCAGGTGATCATTTGCCATGTGTAGTTGTTTTTCCCGTCGGCATCCGGCGCGCGCGCCTGTATGTCGTCAAGAACTACGGCGTAGGCGGGGATGCCGCCGGAGGGACGGACAAGGAAGGCGTGGCGCAGGGCGCGCCGGACGGGAACGCCGGGCTGGCCGGCGTTGTTGGCATCGTAGGCGGGTTTGGCGTCGGCGAGCGCGTATCCGGATTTGTGTGTGTTTTCGTAACGCAGGATTTTGCCGCTGGTGCCGAGGGCGGCGCCGGAGAGGGCCTGGCCGCGGCCGTCGATCAGGACGCAACTGTGCGCGGTGGTCTGGCAGCGGCCGTCCGGGTTGCGGTCGTTGCCGTAGCCGACGTCGGCGGCCCAGCGGTACCCGAGGCCGTAGAGGGTGAAGTGGCCTTTGTCGGCCTGGTTGTGGGTGACGTGATGGTAGGGGCCGGCCTCGATGGAGAACATCACGTCGTGGCGTTGCCAGCCGGTGCGCCAGACACACAGGCCGCGTTGACGGAAGTGTTGCCCGATGGGAGTGGGGATTGTGGCGGAGGGGTCGGCGGGAGGGGGGGCGTCAAAGGCGGCGGATTGCGCGGGGTCGAAGGGTGGCAGGGCGATGCGCATCATGGTTTGCGAGCGGGCTTTTGTCTTGTGCCAGAGCCAGTGGGCGAGCGGATCGGGGGCGGTGGCGCCATGAAAACCGGAGGCGAGGGAGAGGAGGAAGGCGACGCCCACGCCTTTGTATCCGTTGAGGTCGGTGTTGTAGAGGGAGTCGTTGCGGGCGTCGAAGACGTTTGTTTCGCCGGGGAGGAGTTGCATCACGAGGAAGCGGGTGGCGAGTTTCAGGTGGGGGTGGTCGATGATGGCGCGGCGCGAGCCGGTGAGGCGCCAGAGGGCGTCGGCAAAGAGCACGGGGTTGCCGATGCCGTAGTTGAGATAGAGGACGCCTTCGAGGCCGGCGCCGTCGGCGTCGATGCCTTTGGAGAGCCAGGTGAGGGTCATTTCCTCGGCGACTTGCAGCCACGCGGCGGATTCGTCGGGAAAATCCGTGCGGAGGGCGATGGCGAGCATCCCGAGGGCGCCGCCGCACACGCCGTTGAAGTTGTGCCAGACGGATACGCCTTTCCATTCGCTGCCGGGTTGGTTGTAGGCGCGGGTTTGCGCGATGGCGTACTGGCGGGCGGCGCGGGCAACGGGGGCGCGTCGCGCGGGGGTCAGCGCGCCGGAGAAGAGGTCGAGGCCGGTGGCGAGGGCGCGCATCATGTCGCCTTTCGTGCCGGCGAAACGGTTGTCCTTGAGGATGGCGGTGATGGCGTCGGAGGCGCCGGTTTCGAGCAGGGCAATGCCGTGCCGCGCGAAGGTTTCGTCCCGGGTGATGATCCAGGCGAGGCCGAGTGTCTGCATGCGGACGGTGAGGTCGCGTCCGAAGTAGTGCGCGTTGGCGCCGGAGCTGCCTTCGGCGGCTTTGGCAAGGTAGGTCCCGGGACTGGCGTAACGGGGAGAGGCGGGGTCGCAATAGTCGCGGGCTTCGGCAAGCAGGTCGTCCCAGGGGTTTTTGTATCCGGAACGCAAGACACGGGTTTTCAGCGCGGGGATGTCGGCGGCGTTGAAAAAGAGAACGGGTTCCGGGGTTTCGTTTTCGCGAGCGGGGCTGGCGGCGGCGTCCGCGGGGAGGGGGACGGTTGACGCGGGCGTCGCGGCAAGCGTCGCGGCGAATGTCATGGCGAGCACTGCGGAGAGCGCGATGCCGTGAGGCACCGCAGCGGCGCTCCGGATTTCGCGGAAGGATTTTTCAAGGGGACCTTTGATGATGGAAAGGCGCGTTCTGGCGGTTTGTCGCATGGTGGTTTTGATGGTTCGGTGCATGGAGAATTGGCGGCGGCGGGGGGGAGGGGGGGGGAGGGGGAGGCGGCGTCGATCCAGACGCCTTCGGTAAGAATGGTTTTGGGAAAACGGGGCAGGCCGCAGGCGTTGTTGATCATGTCCTGGGCGACGAGATCGACCCCCATCGCGCCGACAAGATCGGGGCGCTGGTCCATGCCGGAGAGGTGCGGCTGGTCCTCGGCGCGGTCGAGGAGCACGATGTTTACGTCGCGAAGCGGTTCGATGCCGGCGGCGCGCAGTTCCCCGGTTGGCGCCCTGGCCAGGGAGATGATGACGTCGGGGCGTTCTTTTTTGAACCAGCGCGCCAGTTGCGCGGGCGTCAACTGGTCGAAGTAAAAAAAGGTCAGGCGCTGGCGTTCGTCGAGCCGGAGTTGCTGGCTGGCGAGGTAAGCGGCTCCCCAGATGTTGTTGGTGCCGTCGTCGTCCTGTTTGCGGATCATCAGGCCGATGCGCCGGAATCCTTTTTCGAGCGCCTTGTCGAAAACGGTGCGCATGGTGTTGTATTGGTGGTTGACGCTGCGGTTGAGTTTCGGGGCGCGCAGCGAGTAACCGAGCGTGGCCACGCAAAAATACTGCCACTCAAGGTCGAAGGAAAAATCGAGATTGGGGACGGGCGGGAGGAGCACTCCGCGAATGCCGCGCATCCTCAACGTCCGTCCGACCGAACGCGCGTTGGTGTCGGGTTGGAAATGGAAATACTCGAGGTGGTAGCCAAGTTCCTCGGCGTGGCGGCGTGCTCCGGAAAAATAGCGGCCCGCGGCGGGGATTTCCCGCATCATTTCCTTTGTCGCATGGGTGAGATAGGCGATGGTGCAGGTGCGTTGTCCGGGGTTTCTGGCGCGCACGTCGGCCATGAGCGCCGAAATCATGGGATTGGGGCGGTAACCGAGTTCGTTCACGATGCCGAGGATGCGCCGGCGCGTGGTTTCCGGGATGCCCGGATGCGAGCGCAGGGCGAGCGACACCGTCACGCGCGTGACGCCGGCCTTGCTGGCGATCTGCTGCATCGTGACGCGTTTGGAAACCGTTGTGATCATCGTCCGGGGTGGAGGAAGGCTGTTGGCGGGCGGCGGGGTGGGGAGGGGAGAAAAATCTGATGTGGACATGCGCACATTGTAATGACGGGACATGACGGGTAAAGGCGGCGCATGTCCTGGCAAATCCGTCGGGGAGCGAAGCGGTTCATAGCTCGTGGTGTGTGCGGATGCCGAGGGTGACGGAGGTCAGCCCGGCGGTTTCGCCGGAGAGGGAGGCGCGGACGTCCTCCGGGAGAAAGACGGGGGCGTCCGCGTGCAGGGGCAGGACGGCGAGGTGCAACTCGCGTCCCGCCTGTTCCAGTTCGCGGGCATGGCGGGCAATGCCGATTTCCAGGGGAGCGCCGTTGTAAAAATCATCCCTGACGAGTTTGCCTCCGACGAACACCCGGGCGACGTCACCCCGGTATTCGAGGCGCAGGAGGGAATCGGAGGCGAGATCATGAGTATCTGGAATACGGATACTCCAGAGGGCGGCATTGGCGAAATCGGAGTCGCCCGGCGCCTCCGCCACGGATGAGGCGCCGTGTGGTGAAACCGGAACTACACGGGCCGGCCCGGCGGCGCGAAGTTGCGTGCTTGCGAGTGAAACCGGCGGGAGGGGCGGGAGGAGCGGGAGGGGCGAGGGGAGGAGGGAAATGCGGGTGAAGACGCCCGCCGTCCCGCAAACCGCAAGGCCCGCGCTCGCAAAATCGCCGGCTGCGGCGCCTGGTGCGAAAAGGAGGAGTTCGTTTTCCGGAGACCATGCGTCGCGGATGACACGGATTTTGCCGCGGTCAAAAATCACCTGGTCGCGGCAGAGGACGGCACATTCGTGTCCGCGCCAGACGCCTTTCCACAGGGCGAGGGAATCCGCGTCGTCGAGAAGCACGATGCGCACCAGGCCGCCGTCCGCGCCCCTGGTTTCCATCGCGACCTCGCGGCCCGGCGACAACACGGTGACCTGGCCGCCGATGGAGAACTCCGGTTGTATCCCGGATGTGGATGCAAAAAAACGGGTGGTCGCTCCGGCGGACGGATCGTCGATGCGGCAGACGGGTTGCGCGCTCGCGAAATCAATTGTCACGCCATGCCCGGCATCCAGCCCGAAGGGCCAGATGAATTGCGCTCCGGCGGGCACGGTCACGGGGCGCGAGGGGAAAGTGATCCCGTTGTCCCCGTCCGGTTTGATGGTGAACCGGACGCCGCGTTTTTCCGGCAACGCGAGGCCGCGATGATGGTTGTTGACGAAAATGTATCCGCCGCGCGCGTCGCAGCGCTCCGACCAGCGCAGCGTATCCGTATCTTCGCGACGTCCGGGAGCGGGCGCTTCCCCCGACGGGAACCGGGCGGGAAGCTCCGCCAGTCGCGAGCCGGAGTCGCCCAGCCAGAGGTGCAGGCGGCGCAGCCAGTGGTAGTGCGGACGCACCTGGTTGTATTGCCCGAGGGGGGCGAAAAAGTCGTAGTTTTTTACCGGCAGGTCGTTATAGTTTGAATACGGGGAATCCTGCGATTCCTGCAATGTGGAGAGGCGTCCGTCGGGATTGCGTCCGCCGTGAAAGACGTAATAGCCGGGCATGTTGCCGCCGGAACCGAGACGGGTGAGGACCATCGCGGTGATGTCCGCCCGCTCCAGCCGGATGCGGCGGTGGTAGGCACTTGTCATGCCGCCGGCGAGTTCGCAGGTCAGGTAGGGATAGCGGTCAACGTCGGCTTCGTCGTTTGCCTGGCGGGTGGTGAGGCGTTCGTTGGCGATGGCTTCGTTGGTGCGTTTCCGGAGGAAATGGAAGCCGCTCCGGTACGCGCTTGGCATGGCGGTGATTTCGCGGTCCCAGAAGCCTTCGGGATACGCGCCGAAGAGGGGCAGCAATTCACCAAAGGGCATCGGGGTTTCGAGTGGAGGCCAGCCGGTGCGCGTCGGCAACGGCACGTCAAGACCGGCTTCGAACGCGAGGCGTTTGAGCGTCACGAGATGTTGGGCGGGACCGGCGTATTCGTTTTCCACCTGGATGCCGATGACGGGGCCGCCGTCGCGCCAGAGCAGGCCGCGCAACTGGCGGGCGATTTGCGCGTACAGGCGGCGGGTGGCGTCAAGGTAGGCGGGGGCGTCCGTGCGCAGTTGCCAGCCTTTGGCCAGGAGCCAGTCGGGGAAGCCGCCGTTGCGCGTCTCGCCGTGGCACCAGGGGCCGCAGCGCACCGAGAGGAACAGGCCGGCGTCGTGGCACAGTGTGGCGAAGCGGCGCAGGTCGCGGCAGCCCGACCAGTCCCACGCATTTTCGATTTCCTCGTGGTGTATCCAGAAAACGTAGGTGGCGACGATGTCGATGCCGCCCGCTTTCAGTTTGAGGAGTTCGTCGCGCCATTCGGTTTCGGGGAGCCGGGCGTAGTGAAATTCCCCTGTCACGGGCAGCCAGGGGCGTCCGTCGAGGACGAGGTGGCGGCTGTTGACGGAGATTTCGCGTCCGTCCGGCGCTCGTCCGTGAAAGGGTAAGGGGTCTGTCATGACAATGGCGCGCCGGGGGGGGGGGGGGGGGGGGGGGG
>JAISAX010000785.1 GCA_031266495.1 Opitutaceae bacterium | reverse complement strand
ACAAGTTGCGAGGCCGCGCTTTCATGCGTCGCAAGGCCGGCAAGGCCAATGAATATACATGCGGTTATCTATGCGGGGACTGGTTTCATGGGTCGTGTTCAGGGGGGGGGGAGGGGGGGGGGGGGATTCAACGGCGGCGGCGGGTTTGGATACGTTGGAAAATGGCGATGCCCAGGAGGGCGAGTCCGGCCAGCGTGGCATGCGTCGCGAGTTCAGGGACCATTTCGAGGTTTTTTATAACGTAGGCGTTATCGCTTGCCTGGCGGGAAAAGCGGAGGGCGATTTCAAAGGTCGTCAGGGGGTCGGTTATGGCTGTTTTCGTGAAGCTGTACACCGGGGTTTCCGGTGCGGCGCTGGAATAAAGATCGATGGAAAGGTAGCCGGTTGTGCCTTCGGCTTCGAGTCCGTAGGTGATTTTCATGATGCCTTCCTGGTTGAGATCGAGGCCGTCCTGGTCAGTGACGCCGATCAGTGTTCCCGCTCCGGTGATGTTGGGGATAGCATTGGTGGCAATACGCAATTGGTCTTTCGATGCCGACGCGTTTATATTGTAAAGGGCGAGGTAGCCCGTTGCCTCGTTCGCAGGATTGACAATATAAATGCCAATGGAGGAGTTGGCGTAGCCCATCACAAAGGTCGTGCTGATGGTGAATGGATTGTTCGGGGAAATGGTAAATGTATCCTGCGTGGCCTTGGTGGCGTCCGCTGGCGTGGTGTCGTAAACATAGGTGGCATTATTGCCTTTGGGTACCGTCATGCCGCCATTGGTGGCATCGTAAGTGGGGTTGTCGCCGTTTTGTTTGAACAAACGGAAGTTTTCAAAGAAGGCGTCTCCGGAATCAAAGGTGATCGTGACTGCGGAGAGGGTCGGGGGAATGATGCCGCCGAGGAGCGCGAGCACCGTCGCCAGGATCCGGAGGGCTGGCAGTCGGTAATAGTGAACGGGTTTCAGTGAGGTGTGGTGTTTCATGACAGTGACAAGAAATGCCGGGGCGGCGGGGGTGGTCAATTTTCAGGTTGTTTTCGGGATAGTTTACCGGTCGCGAACTACAACATATGCGGGAATCATATTTCTGCGAAAATGCCCTGTTTCGATGCGGTTCCCGCGATGCGCTGAACCGCCGATCCCTCTCTCCCCCCCTCTATCTATCTATCTATCTATCAAACCGGCGACGCTGCGCGTCGTCCACGGGCTGGAAGCCCGTGCCACGCGGCTTTACACGCTCGCCAGGAGGCGGTGCAGGTCAACGTGGTCGGTGATGAGGCTCTTTATGATGGGGATCTTGTCGGTGTCCTGCGGCTGCGTTTTTACGTGCATGTTGTTGATGCGCGCGGTCACGCGGTAGGCGTCGTCCTTGGCGGCAATGACCGGGATGTCGGTCTGCGCGAGGAGTTCGGCCATCTTGGGGTGGGGCTTGATGTCGTTGGTGACGACAAGGCCGGCGATCGTGCTGCCGCCGGCCAGGCTGGCGCAGGATAGGGCGGCGAGGATGATGTCGTCGCGGTCGCCGGGCGTGATGATGAGCGTGCCGGGTTGCAGGTAATCAACAATGCCTTTGGCCGCCATCGCTCCGATGACCACGCGCAGCACGCGCTGGCGGGCGCCGCCGCGCCGTCCGTTGAGCCAGCGTCCGTCGATCTCTTCGGAGATTTGCGAGAGGTTGGGCGCGGAGAGTACTTTCTGGACCGGAATGATGCCGAGGAGCGGGATGCCGAGGCGTTCGAGCCCGCGGCCGGCGTAGTCGCGGATGATGTCAGTCTTGTCCGGCTCGACCTTGTTGATGATGGCGCCGATGACCTCGACGCCGCTTTTGTCGAACAGCGCCTTGTTGAGCGCGGCTTCGTCCACGGGGCGGCCGATGCCGCCGGGGACAACCAGCACGACTTTGGCGCCGAGGAGTTGGGCGACGCGGGCGTTGGAGAGATCAAAGACGCTGCCGACTCCGGCGTGGCCGGAGCCTTCGATGATGGTGAAGTCTTTTTCCCAGGATACGCGGTCGAAGGCGCGGCAGATTTTGTCTTCCAGGACGGGGAGCAGGGTTTCGGGCGCGGTGATGAAGCGGCGCGTGAAGGTGCCGTCAACGGCGACGGGGCTCATGCTTTCGATGGGGACGCGGACTTGATATATGGTGTCGAGGAGGACGGTGTCTTCGTCGATTTTCTGGCCTTGCACGTCAACAAAGCGTTGGCCGACGGGTTTGATGAAGCCGACTCGCGGGTAGATCGTCTGGAGGGCGGCGTAGAGGCCGAGGCAGGTGGTGGTCTTGCCGTCGTTCATGCGGGTGGCCGCTATGAAGATGCGCCTGGTCGTGTCGTTGGTCGGTTTGGCCAGGAGCGGTAGGGCGGGGAGTTCGAAGGGGTTTTGCGTGACGCCGCTGAAGGGGAGCGGGGTGGGGGCGGTGTCCGGCGGAGGAATATCGTGCGCGTACACGTCGGGCGAAGTGGTCAGCGTGTCGTCTGGACGGGCGGTTGGTTCAGGCATGTGGAGATAGGGCTGGAGACTGGATTCGGAGGGCTGAAGCAGAAAGGAGGCCGAAGTCGCGGGCTTCGCGGGACGACGGCCCGGCTGCTTTTCCGGAGCTTCGGGTTTCCGGGCTTCGGTTTTCCGGGCGTTGGGTTTTACGTGTTCCCGCCATAGAGCAGTCGCCGGTCGATGGCCTGGCAGCCGACGATGGCGGCGGTGCCGAAGATGTCGTGCGAACTGGAGCTGCGGCTGATCTCGGCGGCGGGTTTGGTGAGGCCGGTGAGGATCTGGCCGAAGGTGTTGGCCCCGGCGAGGAGTTGCACGAGTTTGAAGGCGATGTTGCCGGAGTTGAGGTCCGGGAAAACGAGGACGTTGGCGTGGCCGGCGACGGAGCTCCGGACGTTTTTGGCGGCGGCGACGGTGGCGTCGAGCGCGGCGTCGACCTGGAGTTCGCCGTCGATTTCGAGCGGCAGCATGGAGTTGCGCGCCTTGAGGCGGGCGAGTTCCGTGGCCTGGCGCACCTTGACCAGCGAGGGCTGGCTGGAGTTGCTTTTGGAGGAATAGCTGAGCATGGCCACGCGCGGGGTCTCGTTGGTGAGATGGGCGGCGATGATGGCGGTGGAAATGGCGATGTCGGCGAGTTGCCCGGCGGTGGGATCGGGGATGACGCCGCAGTCGGCGAGGAAGAGCGAGCCGTCGCTGCCGACTTTTTTCTCGTCAAAATCGAGGACCATGAGCGACGAGGCATGCTCGACGTCGGGCAGGCGCGGGATGATCTGGAAGATGGGGCGCAGGGCGCTGGAGGCGGAGGCGGTGCCGCCGGAGACGAGGGCGTCGCCCTGGCCGGTAACGACCATCATGGTGCCGAAGTAGCCGGTGTTCCTGAGCGCCTGGCGGGCTTCGGTGAGTTTCACGCCCTTGATGCGGCGGAGTTGTTCGAGCTGGTTGGCAAACGTATCAAAATCCTCGCTGCGCTCGGGTTCGATGATGCGCATGCCCTGGAGGTTGATATCGAGTTTGGCGGCGGCGTCCTTGATGGCGGTGCGGTCGCCGAGGAGGATGGGCACGCCCATGCGGCGGGTGACCCACTGGCGGGCGGCCTGGAGGATGCGGGGATCGGCGCCTTCGGTAAAAACGATGCGTTTGGGGTGGCGCTGGAGCTTTTCGGTGAGTTTGGCGATGAGTGGCATTTGCGGAAGGGGGGGGCCGGGCGGGGGGGGGGGGGGGGGGGG
>JAISAX010000751.1 GCA_031266495.1 Opitutaceae bacterium | reverse complement strand
TTGGCGTGTGCACTTTTTGGGGGGTGCCGCGACAAGTGGCACGCTGTGCGCCCCGCGCACTCTCCCCCGGGGTGGGGCGCGGGGGGGCCCCCCCCGCTACTGCCTCTCCGGAGTTTGTCCACTTCTCGATATGCGCCCGGCATCAGGGAATGGCGCAAACAAGGCTTGTGTATCCGGACGCGTTTGACCCCATTTCCGGGTAATTCATGAGCAATCAACCCCCTCCCGCCCCGCCCCTCCCCTCCCTTCCCGCTTCCCCCGCGCCAACCTCGTTTACCTACCGTCAGCTCGCGAAGCTGGCGGGGGTCAGCCTCTCCACGGTGAGTTGCGCGTTGCGCAACCGGCCCGGGGTCTCGACGGAGGAACGCGAGCGGATCAGGGAGATCGCACAAAAAGCCGGATACAAACCGAATCCTCTGGTAACCGCGCTGATGAGCGGCCACCGGAAGGGTCGGGGCAATCGCCATATGCGTTCCATCATCGCCTGCATCATGGAAAGCCGGATACGAGGGATCCGGGCGCAGACTCCAACGGCGCGCAAGGCTTTCGAGGGATACCGGGCGGCGTGCGACGAGGCGGGGTTTATTCTTGAGGAATTTACATGGGAGGAATTCGGGGAGTCGCCAAAGCGTCTGTTTTCCATGCTGCGAACCCGGCAGGTGCCGGGGGTGATTTTTCATGGAGGCGATGTGCCGGCGTGGTGCCGCGAGGGGTGGGACGGGTTCGCCATGGCTTCGGTGGGTAATCGCATGCCGTCCATGCCATGTGATTTTGCCGGGGCAGATCATTTTCGTAATACACTCATAGCCGTCCATGGCCTTCTGATGGCTGGCTACAGGCGAATCGGTTTCGCCATGACGCGAATGCCGTGGGTCGAAAATACGGAATACCGCGCATTGTCGGCCTATCAGGGATGGGTGACTCAATCAGGCCAAAGCTCGACCAAAGATGCGGTGCCGCCGTTCTGGACGGAACGTTGGGACACAAGGGAATTCCTGCGCTGGATACACCGCCACAATCCGGAGGTTGTCATCGGAGCCCAGCACGAACCGCTGAATGCGTTGCGTGAGGCAGGCTATCGCCTGCCCGAGGACATCGGGTTCGTCCATCTCGGACTCGACACCGAATGGACCGATCTGGCGGGCATGCGCCAGAATAATTTCCAGGTCGGCGAGGCCGCGGCACATCTGGTCATCGAACAAATCAATCGCAACGCCTACGGTGTGCCCAAGCATCCGCGTTCAGTCCTGGTCACCGGTGACTGGTTCGCGGGTCCCTCGATTCTCGGAAAAATATGAAGGGCAGCATTCGTAACTGATGTTACGCGAAAAAGCCCACGTAGGGGCTTCGCTTGCGAAGCCCGTGAGGACCTTTCGCAACGGGAGATACGTCTAATTCTGTCCGCCTGGCGAGGGCATCGCAAGCGAAGCCCCTACGTGGGCTTTTTCGCGTAACGTCAGTTACACCCTTCGTCCGGTGCTTTGGAAAATGCGCTTTGCGTCAGAAACGCAGCGTGTAGTCGAGGCGGTCGCCGGCAGGGATGTTGACCACGGCGAGCCGGTGGCCGGGAAGGGACGCGGTTGCCTCGCTGACGTCAGGCTTTCCGCTGGCTCCGGTGAAGGCAATCGTGAGCAGCGGCGCGGCAACGCCCGCACGGCGGACGACAATGGTGTTGCCCGCGATGGCAACCGTGTCGTTGCGGGCGAGGGTGAGCGGGAAACGCTCCTCAAATGCGCCCCGGTGATTTACGCGGACATCAAGGCCGGCGTCGGAAAAGGTCACGGTTTTTTCTCCGTGATTTTTTAACGGATACGAAAGGACGAGGTCGCCTTCGGGAAGGTCTCCGGCGGCGGGAAGGGGGGAGGGCGCGGGCCGGCCGGAGATGGTGAGCGCGGCTTCGAAGGATTCGTATTCAAAGGGCAACTTCGCGCCGGGCGCGTGGGTGCCCCAGGCGCGGCCTTCGATACGCGACCGGTTGTGGAGAAGGACGCCGGTGTCGGGACGCCAGAGGAGGCCGAGTCCGTAGCGTTGCTGACGGGTGGAGCGGTTGCCCGTGGCGAACGTGGCGTACCAGGCGGGGCGGCGCAGATAATAAAAATGCGCGCCGCCGCGTCCGGGTGTTTTACTGGTGTTGCGACGCAAGTGGTTGAAGCGGCCGCGGGCGAGGACGGGGTTTTGTGCGCGGGCGGCCTCGCGCATGGCGTCGGTCGGACGCCAGACGGGGACGGCGCGGCGGGCCTGGAAAACGTAGGGCGTGTAGGCCCAGAATTCGCCCTCCTTGAGCGGGGCGACACCGGGCCAGTCGCGGGTGAGTCGGGCGCGGGTCTGGCGGTCCGTGGCAGCCCGCTCTTCCCGCGTGCGCGAGAGGGCGCGGGCTTCGGGGATGAATTCGGCCATGGGCGTGTCGAATGGATAAACCATGGGGTGGGACTGGCGGGTTTCAATGGCCTGGTTGACGGCGAACCATCGTTCCCCCGGCTGGGGAACGGCGTTGTAGGAGAGAAACTCGAACCAGCGTTTTTCTTCCCCGAGGAGTTGCGCGGCGAGGGGCGTGTCGCGGAGGTAGGGCCAGACACCCCCGGTATTGCTACCGTGGGTACCGAGCGTGTATCCGAAATCCGGTCCCCACGACTCGAAGAAAAAGCCGCCGCCGCTCTGGAAATCCGCCGTGCTCTGGCGAAAGCGTTTTTCCCAGAGGGCGCGGATTTCGGCGTCGTCGGGATGAAGGTGGAGCCAGGCCTGTCCGCCGGGCCAGACGTTGCCATACTGGTTGGAGACAACGGCCCCCTGCTTGTAAAAGTCGTCGGGGCCGAGGAGGCGGAGGAGCGCCTTGCGCAGGGTGGCGTGGGCGCGCGCAAGGACGGCGGGGTCGATGGGAACGGAGCCGCCGGGGGCGGCGGCGAGGAGTTCGAGCGTCTCGCCAAGGAATTTGGTCATGAAGCCGGTGGCGGCGAGGCTTTGCTCGTTTTCCTTGTATTCGGAAAACGATCCGTCAGGCGCTTGCGTGCGTGCGAGGAAATCCAATACGGCTTCGAGTCGCGCGCGCACGGCGGGGTGGGCGCGATAAGGGTTCCACTTGCGGTCGGCGGTGTAAAACCAGGCGAGCGAGAGGACGTTTTCCATGATGCGCGCATTGTAGGGCCGGTTGTCCTTCGCATCGCGCCAGACGACGATGTCGATGAAGCCGCGTTCGGGGCCGGTCTCGCGCACGGCGTTGGCGACCTGGGCGAAGTGCGCGAGCGGGGCAACGAGGTTGAGGTCTTCGTCGCTGAAATCGGCGACGGAGATTTTGGAAAAATCGACCGGAGGGACGGGAGGCCAGGATGCTGCGGATACGGCGGACGCGGCGGATACGCCTGATACGGCGGATACGGAGGACCAAACGGCGAGCGTGGCGAGGGAGAGGATGGAGTGGAGGCGCATTTCTCAGTAGCCGATGTGGACGTTGCGACCAAGGATTTCGCCTTTTTTGAACTGGCGGACGTGGCCGTCAACAAAGGCGGCGTTGAGGGTGTCGCCCGGATGACGGTAGCGGAAAATGGCCCTGGTGGTCGGGTCGGGTTCGTCGCTGCTGGTGGCGACGGGCGTGGCGGAATCGGTGGTCGTGGTGCTGGTCGCCTCGGTGACGTTGTAGAAGTTGGATTGCGCGCCGCCTTGGGTCTGTTGCGCGGCGTCGGCAAACAGGATGACTTGCGTCGGACGGGCAACCGCGCCTTGCCGCAGGGGCTTTTTGCCCCCGCTGTCGTCCACCATGATTTCGGGGTGTGCGGCATACGAGACGAGGTTGGTCTCGCCCGCAACCGGGGGAACGTAGAGCCGCCCCGGACAGATGCCGACGGCGTTGCCCGTGCCGTAAAGCTTGTCCGCATTCAGTTTTGTTTTCGAGCCGAGGTACGGACGCAGGGTCTGCGGCCAGAGCAGGGGGCCGCTGTTGTTGTTGTCGGTTTGCGAGACGCCGCTGCCGCCGTTGGCGACGGCGCGGGATGGCGGATAAAAGCCGCGTTCGTCGGCGAACATCAGCGCGGCGAGGGCGATCTGGCGGAGGTTGCTTTTGCAGGTGACGGCGCGCGCCGAGGCGCGCACGCGGCTGACCGTCGGAATGATAATGGCGGCGAGGATTCCGATGATGGCAATGACGGTCAGCAGCTCGATGAGCGTGAAGGCGCGCACGCGGGTGACGCGGGAGGCGCGGGAGGCGGAGGCGGATGGGCGGGTGATGGAGTACATGGCGATGGCAGAGGCGGCGGGGGGGGGGGGGGGGGGGGGGGGGTTGTGTGTGGGGGGGGGTGTGCCCCACCGGGGCGGGAAGTGGGTGACGCGCAGCCGGGGCCGGCGC
>JAISAX010000750.1 GCA_031266495.1 Opitutaceae bacterium | reverse complement strand
GTTTTGCGGGATTTTCGAGGAGACGACGTAGATGTGGTAAGGCAGCGCCATTACGCTCTGGAAAAAGAAATCGCCGATGCGGTCAACTTCCCACGGGAGCTTGTCGCGGACGACATAGGCGGCGGTGAACATGATCGGCGCCGTCTCGCCGGCGACGCGGGCGATGCCGAGGATCGACGAGGTGAGGATGCCGGGCATCGCGTAGGGCAGGACGTTGGTGCGGATGGCCTGCCACTTGGTGGCGCCGAGCGCGAGCGCGCCTTCGCGGAAGCCGCGTGGCACGGCCTTGAGCGCTTCCTCGGAGGCGGTGATGACCACCGGCAGCACCATGAACGCGAGCGTGAACCAGCCGGCGAGCAGCGAGACGTTCCAGCCGAAAAAAATCACAAAAAGCCCGAAGCCGAATAGCCCGAACACGATCGAGGGCACGCCGGCGAGGTTGATGATGGCGAGCCGGATGAAGCGCACAAAACGCCCGTCGCGCGCGTATTCGCCGAGATAGATCGCGCTGCACACGCCGAGGACGAGGGCGATGGTCATGGAGCCGGTGGTGAGGAGCACGGTGCCGACGATGCAGGGCCAGATGCCGCCGGCGGAGTGCGCGTAGCTTTCGGCGCGGACCGGCGCGGGCGCGGCCTGGCCGGCGGCCCGCGCCGCGGCTTCACGGCGCTTGCCGAACTCGCGAAATTCGCGGTCGCCCATCCGGTGTTTTTGTCCGTCAAGTTCGAATACGTGCAGCGTCTCGGGCGATCCGGCGAGAAAGGTGTTGGTGAAATACGGGAAGGAGGGCGTCGCCCGGAACGAACCGAAAACGGCGCCGCTGCCTTTTATGATGATGTCGGCAAAGACAAGGAGGCCGCAGAGCAGCACGGTCCAGGTGGCGATGCGGAAGACCCGGAAAAGTCCGCGCTCCGCCGCGCGGATGGCGCCGGGCCTGGCCGAAAAGGGATTGGGGGAAGAGGCGGGTGATGGTGGATTCAAGTGCGGGTGTTTCCGGGTTTTCAGCCGATGGAGATGCGGTATTTGCGGACGATTTTTTGCGCCAGCCAGTTGATCAGCAGGGCGAGGAAAAACAGGACGAGGCCGACCACGAAGAGCGCCCGGTAGTGGATGCCGCCGCGCACGACTTCACCCATTTCCTGGGCGATGATGCCGGTCATGGTGTGTACGGGCCGGGTAACTACGCCGGGGCCTGCGGTGAAATCGGGGATGGCGATGCGGTTGCCCGCACAGAGGAGAACGACCATCGTCTCGCCGATCACGCGGCCAAAGCCGAGCAGCGTGGCCGAAATGATGCCGGAGAAGGACGCGGGCACGATGATGCGGAGGATCGTTTGCAGGCGCGTGGCGCCGAGCGCGAACGAGGCTTCCTTGAAGGAGCGGGGCACGTTGTTGAGCGCGTCCTCGGCCAGCGTGAAGATCGTGGGCACCGCGATGAGTCCGAGCAGGCAGCCGGCGGTGAGCGCGTTGAGGCGTTCGGCGAACGGGAAGCCGGGCACCCGGGATAGCCACGATACGCCGGAGAGCGCGCGCAGCGCCTGGCCGAGCACCGCGATGCCGAAAAAGCCGAGCACCACGGAGGGGATGGCCGAGATGAATTCGATGGCGGGTTTGACGATCCGCTGCTCGCGCGCGGTGGCGATCTGGTTGACGTAGATGGCGGCGCCGACGCCGAACGGCACCGCGAGGGCGAGGGCGATGGCGGAGACGAGGAGCGAGCCGGTGAGCAGCGGCAGGATGCCGTACCAGTCTTGCCAGAAACTCGCGGTCAGCCAGCGCGTGCCGGTGAGGAAGGCGGTCAGCGATTTCCAGGCCGGGACGGGCGCGGCGCCGTCCCAGGTTTCGAGCCGGTGGAGCGTGTCGGGAAAGGTGTCGAGGTACTGGCGCGTGAGCCTGGCAAGGCGCGCCATGCGTTTGTCGAGCGCGGGGGTGGGCATCGCGGGCGGCTGCGCGACGATCTCGCGGAGTTGTTGCGCGAGCGTGGCAGCGGCTTCGCGGAAAGCGGGAAGGGCGCCGGTGAGGACCGCCGTCTCCGCCGCGAAGTCGATGGTCTCGATCCGCACGGCGGCAGCCTCGCCGGTTTTGCCGGCGGCGAGGAGCTGGGCGCGTTCGGTGAGGCGGTCGGCATTGGTCAGTTGTCGGGTCTTGGTCGCGGCGGCTGCGTCAGCGAGACCGGATACAAGGTCGCGGACGGGGTCAATGGCGTCCGCAAAGCGGTTCGAGAAATCGTCAAAGGACGCGAGTCGGGCATTGGCCTCGGCCAGCGAGGGGGGGGGGGGGTGGGATGCGCCGGATGGGGGTGTGGATGCGGATGCGGGGGCGGTGAGTTCGCGCACGGCCTGCATGCGCACGTCGGAGAGGTAACGGGTGAGGGCGGTGTGGCCTTCCCCGATCTCGCGCATGTTGTCCACGTATTCGAGGCCGGCCTGACGGTAGATGCGGAGGTTTTTGTGGTTTTGCGCAAAAAACTCCGCGCCTTCGCGAAAGAGGAAGAGGGTGATGAGCGCCAGCACCACGACCGCCATGATGGCGTTGCCGCCAAAAAAACCCCGGATGCATTCGTCGAGCGTGAGGCCGAAGAGGCGCGGGCGCGCCTTCCGGATGGCGAAGGCGCCGTCGCCGGGAGATCCGGATGGCGGTGACGATGGCGATGTAGTGGAAGATTGCATACCAGGGATCAGCCACGGAAACGGAGAGAGGCCCACGAAACACACGAAATAACACGAAAAAAAAGACAGAGGAGGCCCACGGAACACACGGAATACACGGAAACCAGACAGGACCGGAAACGGTCACAGGACTCGTTTTCACCGGTATTTTTTCCGTGTATTCCGTGTGTTCCGTGGGCCTCCTCTGCGTCCATTTCCGATGGTTCCTTTCGTGTTTTCATGACGTGTGTTTCGCGGGCGAGGGTTCGTTTTCCTGATTCTTGAATACGGTTGTTTGGCGCGGGATGGTGCGGAGTCGTCACACAGCGGGCGCACGTAAGGTGCGCCCCTGCAAAAGGCATCGCGCAATGTGAGTTATTTTATGGATACGAACCCGATTTTTTCGGCGATTTGCTGGCCTTTGTCGCCGAGCGTGAATTCGAGGAATCTGGCCGCCTCGCCGGATGGCTCGCCGTTCGTGTAGTAGAACGTGGGGCGGGCGTACGGGTACTTCTTGGTCTGCACTTCTTCCTTGCCCGGTTTGTGGCCTTCGATGGCCACGACCTTGATGCCGGGGGCGTTGATGTAGGCGAGGCCAACATAACCGACGCCGTTGGCGTTGCGGGCAACTTCGGATACAATCTGCTCGTTGCCGGCCATTTTTTGCGAGGAGGCGGCGTAGTCGCGCTTTTTCATGGCGAGTTCCTTCCAGTCGGAATAGGTGCCGGAGGAGGTGTTGCGGGTGTAAACCGATATCGCGCCGGGCGCGCCGCCGACCGCAGACCAGTCGGCGACGTCGCCGGTGAAGATTTGTTCGACCTGGCGTTTGTTGAGTCCGGCGACGGGGTTGCGGGCGTTCACGATGAGCGCGATGCCGTCGTAGGCGACGATGGTGGGCTTGAGCGTCACGCCTCTGGCGCTGGCGCCGGTGATTTCGGTGGCCTTGGCGCGGCGGGAGGACATGCCGATGTCGGCGGTGCCGTCGATGATCGCGGCAATGCCGGTCGTGGAGCCTTCGGCGGCAATCTCGAACGAGATGCCGGGATTCTCTGCCTTGTATTCCTCGGCCAGCATGGGCACGAGCTTGGCGCCGAGCGTATCGGAACCCTTGATAACAAGCTCCCGCGCGGAAGCCGGGGCCGCGCCGGCGACAAGCGCGAGGGCGGTGGTGAAGAGAGTGATGGATTTTTTCATGACGTTAACGGTGATTGCTGTCTTTCGGTTTTGTAGTTTTTCTGAATTACGGGATTACGGAGGTTCAGAAGTTGACCTGGAGCTGGGAGCGGATGCCGGAGACGGTTTCGTCCGAGCCGGCGGCTCCGGGGATGGCGCCGCTGGTCTTGCCGCCGACGTAGCCGAGCTGGAGTTTCACGTCGGTGCCGACAATGTAGTAGTTCATGCCGGCGTAGTACTCGTCCATCTTGTCGCGGAGGCCGGAACCGGCTGCGTACTTGATGCCGTCGGAGGCGCGGATGCCGCGTCCGTCGGTATCGACGTGGCTGTAGCGCAGGACGAGTTCGAGTTTGTCGGTCAGCATGTACGAGGGCTGTATCCAGACGCCCCAGGGCGAGGCGTCGTCCGCGCCACCGACGGCGCCGTTTTCGACTTTGCCGGCCAGCACTTCGCCCGCGAGGGTGAAGCGGCCCAGGGTGGTGGCGCCGTAGAGCGAGGCGAGGGCGAGATCGTCTCCCTGGCCGCGTCCGCGGGGATTGGCGGCGGTGTTGGTCCAGCCGCCCTGGTCGGGCAGGTAACCGAGACCGGCCCCGAGGGTCCAGGCGCCGGAGGAGAATTTGCCGCTGTAACCGGCGTTGGCCCAGATGGCGGGCATGTCGTTGTTCCAGCGGTCGCTCTCGTCGTTGCCGGTGGTCTTGTCGGCGGAATCGGTGCGCTCGGGATTGGTGATCGCCGCGCCGTAGAAGAAGCCGGTGGCCTTGCCGGCGGCGGCGGCGGGGTTGATGTCGGCAAAGGCGCCGATGCGGTAGCTGGCGGCGCCGAGGCGGCGTCCGTTGTCGTCTTCGACGAAGAAGCGGGTCGCGGCGGAGCGTTCGATCGCTTTCAGGCTGCCGGACGAGGTGTATTCTTCGTAAGCGACGTTGACTTTGCGCAGGCCGAGATCGAGGGCGAGGTCCTGGTCGAGGAAGTCGCCTTCCCAGCGGATGAAGGCTTTGTCGAAGCTGCCGCCGCCGGCGAAGTCGTAGTTGATTTCCGCGGACCAGGCGGGGCCGAGCCTGGCGCTGGCGCCGACGTAGATGCGGCGCATGCCGAAGTGGTTGTTGTGGGCGGGATTTTCGCTGTCGGTATCGAGAGCGTAATACTGCGCCTGGACGCGGCCGGTGATTTTGAGGCCGGTCGTGGACTTGCCTCCGGAGATGGTGGAGAGCATGGAGGCGTCGGCGTCCCTGGTGAGGTCCACGCGGATTTCTTCGGCTTCCTGGTCGGTGAGGACGCCTTTGCGGATGAGCGCGTCGAGGAGCGCGCCGCTGTCGCTGGCCAGGGTCGCCGTGGTGGCGGCGAGGGTGGCTGCGCCGAGGAGCGCGAGCCGGTTGGTGAGAATCGTAACCATGTGAGGTGTGTGTGTGTTCCGGTTGTTTGGTGCTGGTTTGGCTCCAGTCCCGGGCTTGCCGCGACTGGCGCGGACACACTTTCACAGGGGAATGTTACGATCCTGCGGCGGAATTGTTACGAAGAGGTGATAAACGCGGTTTCGCGGTTTTTCTTTTTTCGCCGGAGCGCCTTATTCTTCCTGCCGGAGCACCGCCAGCGGCGGCTGGCGCGTGAGGCCGCGGCTGGCGAGCAGCCCGGTGAGCACCGCCAGAGCGGTGATGCCGAGGGTCGCCCCGGCCAGCAGGCCGGCGGGGAACGCCGGGGGCGCGGCGAAAACGAGGCGGGCCAGCGCGATATTGGCGGCCATGGCCAGCGTCGCGCCGGTCAGCGCGCCGCACAGCCCGAGCGCCGCGTACTCCGAAATCTGGATACGCATGAGCTGCGCCTCCGACGCGCCGAGCGCGCGCAGGAGCACGATCTCGCGGACGCGCTGGCCCCGGCTCGCGAGCACCGCGCCCGCCAGCACGATGATGCCCGTGCCGAGCGTGAAGAGCGCGATGAAGCGCACCACGGCCTCCACTCCGGAAAAGATCGAGTCGAGGGTCTGCATGACCATCGCCAGATCGATGGCCGAGATGTTGGGCAGGGCCTGCGTCACGGCTTGCTGCACGCGCGCGGAATCGGCGGCGGTCGCCGTGCGCACGGCCATGACGTGAAACTGCGGCGCGCTTTCCAGCACGCCTTCCGGAAACACTACAAAAAAATTGGGCGTCAGTTGCCGCCACTCGACTTCGCGCAGGCTGGTGAGGCGCGTCCGCATGGGCACGCCTTGCACGTCGAACACCAGTTCGTCGCCGAGCGCGAGGCGCATGTCTTTCGCCAGGCCGGTTTCGAGGGAGACGGGGACAATGTCCTCGCCGCCGGTGTTGCCGGGGAAATGGCCGGTGAACTCGCCCGCGACCTGTTTTTCGGATGCGGTCAGGGCGCCGCGATAGGTGGAGCGGTATTCGCGGTGGAGCGTCCAGCGGGGGATGTCGTTGCCCGGTTCGCGCAGCAGGTCGGCCACCGGCACGCCTTTGATCGAGGCGAGTCGCATGGTGACGATCGGGGCGGAGTCGCGAATCTCCGCCCCTTGCCCGCGCAGGATGTCGGCGAGGGGCGTCACCTGGTCTTCCTGGATGTCGAAGAGCATGAGGTTGGGGCGGTCGCGACCGTCGTTGCCGGAGAGTTGCGCCACGAGCGTGCCGCGCGCAAGCCCGAGCGTGAGCAGCAGGAAGGCGCCGAGGCCGAGCGAGAGCAGCAGGAGCAGGGTGCGGTTGTTGGGGCGATACAGGTTGGAGATGCCTTGCCGCCAGGCGTAGCCGCCGGCGATCCCGGGCAACAGGCGCACGGCGCGTCGGGCCGCGGCCATCAGCAGGCGGGCGATGCCGGCGAGGGTGGCCAGCCCGGCGAGCAGGCCGCCGACGAAGCCGAGCGCGTGCGTCCAGCGTCCGGTTTGCCAGAGGGCGAAGCCGAGGATGGCGGCCACGATCAGCGCGTGCACGCTCCAGCGCAGCGGATCGGTTTGCGGGGCCGGCGGCTCGCAGGCGGCGCGCAGTGCCTGGAGCGGCGGCACGCGGCGCACGGCCAGGAGGGGCAGCAGCGTGAACAGGAAACAGATGCCCAGCCCGGCCAGAAAGCCGCGTGTGACGGCGGGCCACGAAATGAAAAACGCCACGTCCACCGGCAGCATCGTGTGCAGCGTCAGCGTGGCCGGCAGCGCGAGTTGCACGGCCACGCCGAGCGCCGCGCCGAGTCCGGCGCCGGTCACGCCGAGCGCCAGGCCTTGCGCGAGCCAGACAACAAAACATTGCCGCGAACTCGCGCCGAGGCAGCGCAGGATGGCCACCGTCGCCAGCTTTTGCCGGATGTGGACGTGGATGGCGCTGGCCACGCCGATCGCACCGAGAAAGAGCGCAATGAAGCCGGTGAGGCTGAGGAAGGCGTGGATGTTTTCAATGGAGCGTCCGAGTTGTTCCTGCCGTCCGGAGACGGTCTGCACGCGCAGGCGCAGTTCGTTGAGGCGCGGGCTTTCGGCGCGGGCAAGCGCATCGACATCGGTGCCGTCCGGGAAACGGAAAAAGGCGCGGTGCCGCACGAGCGAACCGGGGCCGAGCAGGCCGGTTTCGGGCAGCGAGGCGAGCGCCACGACCACACGCGGCGATAGCGTGGCGAGGGACATGGTTTCGCCAGGGATCTGTTCGAGCGCGCCGGCGATGGTGTAGGTTTGGCGTCCGAGCCGGATCGGGTCGCCGACCTTCGCGCCGAATTGCGCGAGCAGGGTTTTTTCGACCAGCGCCGGGGGGGCGGCCGCGGCGGGCCCGGGGGGGGGGGGGGGGGGGGGGGGTGTCGGGTGGGCCCGGAAAAAGTAAAGCCCCCGGCGGGGGGCGGCAGGTGGGGTGGGGCCGCGGCCCC
>JAISAX010000703.1 GCA_031266495.1 Opitutaceae bacterium | reverse complement strand
CCATAATCATGACCGTTATGGTAAACTTACCTTCCTCCTCCCCCCCCCCCGCTCCGCTCCTCTCTCCATCTCTCTTTCACCTCAAAACATGCCAGACGACACGACACACACCATTTCCTGCCCGCGCCGTGAACCGGCGGCGACCCCGGAACGGGTGTTCACGCGCGACCTGCTTCGCACAGCCACCGCGCAACTCCTGAGCTGGAGGCAGGCGGCGGGCGCATTCGGACAACTCCACCTGCACGCCTGCTGGGGCGAATCCTCGGCGCTGCAACGCCGTTACCACGGCCAGACGATCTACGGCCTGCGGCATCTCCTCCCCGGCGTCATCAAACTCCATCAAAACACCGGCGACCCGGCATGGCGTCTCCTCGCCGACGACCTCGCCGCCAACATCCTGTATCTGCAAACTCGTGACGGCGGTTTCTTTCACGCCTCCAACGAATTTGAACCCACCTACACCTGCGAGGAAAGTTGTCCCATCCACCAGGGCCTGCCCGTGCTGGCCCTGCTCGACTACGCTGCATGGCCGGATGCCAACCCGCTGCGGGTCGAACAAATAAAAACCGCCATCGTCGCATGGTGGCGCTGGTTCGAGGGCTGCTGGTGGAAGCGCGGCAACGCCTGGAAGCGCCCGCTCGCGGAACCCGGCTTTTGTGGCGTCACCAACCAGGACCTCGTGATTGTGGCCGCGCTCGCCCGCTGGTCGCAGGTATTTGAAGAACACGGACGCGCTCCCTTCGAGAACTGCGGAAAACCGGTTCTCGACAGGTATCTGAAAAATGACTACTACCATGAGAAAACCGGTCTGTTCGAGCGGGGCGACTCCGCCAACTTTGCCGAACGCTCCTCGTACTGCGACATCATCCTGCCGATGCTGGAGATTGTGCACGCCGTCACGGGCGACGGCCGTCTGCCCTGCGTGATCGACAACGTGGCCGCGCATCTTTTCGACGCTCTTTTTGATGGACCCGACGGATTCACTCATCTGTCCTGGGGCGCGCAAACCGATCCGGCGGACAAAACCCGTGTCATCGGCTGGACGCGTTTCCCCATCACATTCAGTTCGTATCCGCAGTTCGTGAGGATCCTGAAAAACCACGCGCGCCGCTCCCGTTCCGCCGCGCACGAAACCGCCTGCCGTCGCCTTGAGGAAACGCTTGCCGCCTGGGTGTTTGCCGACGGCACGATTCCCGTCGCGCTCGGCGCCGACCCGCTTTTTGCCGTGGCCGGTTGCACCGGCACACTCTGGCCATTCCTGATCGACCGCCTCGGCCCCGCCGCCGACCTGCGCATGGACGAAGCCGCGGCTGCCGTGGCGACGCTCCCTCGCGTGCATCGTAGTTGCGGGAAAATTACATGGAAAACAAACGCCCGCGCCTGGATCATCGAACGCGACGGACGCCGCGCATTTGCCGGGCTTAAACAAAACCCGTCCGCCCTTGCGATTGGTCCCGACGAATTTCTTTCCGGTTCCGATCTCTCCTGCCTCTCCACGCCCGACGTGCACGAAACCCTGTCCATGACAATCCCGCCCGTACCATAACCGAAAATCCGGAAAACGTAATACACAATACACTACACTCCCATGAAATCCATGAAAACCACACTCGCGGCTCTTGCCGCCCTTGCCATCAGTCTGTCCGCCACGCTCCCCGCGACGGGGGCGGACGACTCCCTCCTGAAAGTCGATTTCGACGACAACGCCCACAACGCGACCCAATCGGGCTTCGTCCCCTGGGCGCTTTCGAGCAGTACTATTCCGGACGGAAAAATAACCGGTTCATTTTCCGTCACCAGTCCGCTCGTTCAGAGCAACAAGATTGACGTCGCCGTAGGTGGCGGTCTCACCAGCGCCAATCCTGCTCTTGACAATACCGGAGCCAAATGGGCGATGCGCGACCGCGTTGCTGCAAATGGAGCAAGCATCTCCAATGACTTCGCAGCCAAAAGCCTCTACCGCGACGTGCTTTTCCTCTCCAACGGAGGCGGCAGCAATGCGACCGTCCTGTTCGTTCAGTTCTCCAGCCTCCTGCCCTCCACCACCTACTCGCTGACCTTTTATTCGGTGGACGTGAACGACAACAGCACCACCACCCTTTACGACCTCACTGCCAATTCCGGCAACACCACAGCCGCCGGAAGCGTTTCCTACACCGGTTCGAGTGGTGGTGGAACGGCAACTACCTATGACGGAACCACGCCCTTCGACATCGTGGCCATCCACACCGTGGCGACCGCGGATGCGGACGGGAAACTGCTCTTCAAAATCCTGACCGCCAGCACCAGCAATCAAGCCATGCTCAACGGATTTGAAATCCATGCCACCGCCGTTCCCGAACCGGCTACCTGTGCCGTGATCCTTGCCGCCGGATGTCTGCTGGTCGGCCTGACTTGCAGACAGAAAAATCGTCGCCGGGCGGGCAATGTCTGACGGATTTGTCTGGCCGGCTGACGAAACGGCAGCGCGTGCGCGCGCTGTTCTCCGGCCTCCCCCCCCCCCCCCCCCTCCCTTTTTCCTGCTCATCCTTTCACCCACGGAATAATCGCGTATGAAACTGAAAAAGACACTCCATCGTTATCCTCGTTATCCTTTCGCGGCCTGCATCTTTGTCCCGATGTTTCTGGCATCCGCGTTGTCGGCAGACACCGAAGCCTTGCTCAAGGTGGATTTCGATTCTGTTACGAATCCCTCCCCCGTGACGGAGCCGGGCTTCATTTCCTGGGCCATCGATTCCCGTCAGACAATTGTGGGCGTGCAGACAAAAACGTTTCCTGTTGCGAGTCCCGCCGTCTCCGCGAAAAGCATCACGGTCACGCTGGGCGGCGGGCGAAGCATGTTGAATCCCACGATTGCGAATACAGGACCGTTCACGTTGCGGGATCGCGCCTATGACTTTTCCCGTTTCAGGTTTGGTCGCGGTTTCATGCACGGGGCGCTTTATCGGGACGTGCTTTTCGTCTCCAATGGCGGCGGCAAAGTCGCGACAACCCTGCTTGTCCGGTTCTCCGGTTTACAGCCGGGCGCGAACTATGCGGTGACATTTTATTCAATGGATGCGCTTGCAAATTCCACTACACGCATCGTCCAGGTGCTGGAGACAGGATCGAAAATTTTTGGCGCGGACATTACTTGCATCGCCAACACCGCCGCTGGCTACGATGCCGGCACGCCGCTTCTCGTCGCAGGAACCCGGGATGTCGCGACAGCGGACAAAAACGGCGATTTGTTGTTCAGCCTGACAACCGCAGGGGATTCAAATCAGGCGGCATTGAATGGTTTCGAGTTAGGAACCGTAATGAAAGAAACAGAGCAAAGATGCGCCGGGATTGAAGAGCGAGCCAAGGAGCTGGCGAGGGAGTTTACCGAGGTAAATGACCGAGTCAGCGACGCTGGCTTGCTCTTCAAGACCAAGCAGATTTGCTCTGGTTGTTTCATTACGGTTCCTTAAGTGTCGCCTCTGAAAAATAACCGCTGACCCCGCAAGCAGGCCCTCCTCCTCCCCCCCCCCCCCCGGCGCAGACCATACTGATCATGAGAACGAGAAAAGTTGTCGCATTTACTCTCGCGGAATTGCTGGTTGTCATCGCCATCACAGGAGTGCTGGCGGACATCATGATTGTGACGGTATCCAGGATCCGGATCAGCGCGCAAAAGGCGAAGGCAATTTCCGACATACGGCAGATTGGCATGTCCCTGTTTTCCTACACCGATGATCACAAGGGGACGGGCCTTGCGGTCTGGAACGGCCCCGCCAACAAATCATGGCTCCGGGTGCTCGTTGAAGAGGGCTATCTCCAGGACCCGGCCTGGCGTCTGGAAAACGGGGCGTGGATAAATCCCGACAAACGTCTCGCCTCGTTGTTCAACCCGGTCAGCCGCTCCCGGTATCCGACGGCCAACAACACGGGCGGTTTTGGCCTGAACATGTTCGCGAATGTATTCAACCTGCCGAAAATCCACGCATTGAGCCGGCCCTCTCTGACCGTCCTGCTGGCGGATGCCTACATCAAGCCGGACGGGAACGATTTCAATTTCGACATGGCCGTCAGTTGCGACAGTTTCCAGCCCAATACCGAAACCGGCGGCGGGGCGAATTACCTGTTTTGCGACGGTCATGTGAAATGGATACGCGCCCAGGATCCGTCGCAACGGAACAGCCCTCCACTGGGGGCGAAACAAACGGTCTTTTTTTGGGAATAGAAACGGGCGCGTCCCCCCGCCGCCGCCGCTCCCCTTCCCCCCCCCCCTCCCGACTTTCGCCCGCCTTCATCCAACTCTTCTTCACATGTGCAACCTGAACCGGCTTTCCTTTGTCACGTTCTTCTTGGCCACCTTGCCGTTCGTTTGCGGCGGCTCGCAGGACCAGCGTTTTTATTATCAGAACGAGTGGGGCACCGATCGCCTTCGGTTACAGCGTATCGGGGAAAACGGTTTGCGGATAACGGCGAATCAGCCTGGCACCTATGCAATATGGGATGATGGCGCGGGCATCGGCGGAGTGCTTTCGATCCATGCGCGTTTCGAGGATGTGGGGGATGTGGAGATCACACCCGTTTTGCTGGATCACGCGGGGTTTTGTTGGGTCGGGAAAAAACCGGCGAGGGAGGGAGACAACCGGTGGCTGCCGGACGATTTCACCCCGACGGACGGAGGCGCCGGTATCCCTGTTAATATTACAGATATCCGGTGGCGCTTGCGGACAAAAGCCCCGGCGAGTGTCGTCCTGAAAAAATGTTTTGTCGAAATTGCGAACGGGGAAACGAGGGTGTTTTTTGCGGACACGAAAGCGTTGCCCAGGTGGGTCACGCCAAAACCGGAACCGGATGCGGGGCATATCCCCGCCGACTACAAATCGCCCCGAGTGATCGTCGCGGAAAATGCCATCGCGGTGACGCCTCCGGCGCGGGTGAAAATCTGGAAGGCGTGGGCGGAGAAAAATTTCCCGGGACGATTCGGCATCGATTCGGGGGCGATAACGCCGTATGCGGGCCTGGCCGAAGGGATGAGAGACTACAATCGGGCCGGCTTTTTCAACATGTTCGAGGCGCACTTCGTTTCCAGCGCGAGCCTGAAGGCGTGGGCGCGAAACAATCATCTTTATGCGACGCGCTGGGACGGGTTCACGCCGGATCAGGCGCTCTGGCCATCGTCACGCGAATTGGGGCGCCGTGGATTTCTTGATTTCCATGCGATTGATACGACGCAGGAACCTGTTTTCGAAATGATGCGGGAACGGTTGAACACGGTCTTCGATCTTGGTTACGACAGTTTTTTGCTGATCGATTACATCTGGCCGTATGCCGGGGGACGCTGGGGTTACGGAGAGTCGGCAGTGGCACAATGGATACGGTATCTGAAAGGAACAGGGCTTGAACTCAGCCTGAAAAGCCCGGAAGAAACATGGGGCTTTGCGGATTACTGGAGCCGTTTCAGTTCCATCCCGCTGACGCCGGAAAGTTTTGGATGGCCGTCATGGGATGCGTTTGTGTGCGCCACGGAAAAGCAGGCGAAGGATGACCCGATGGAGGCGAAACGGCTGTTGTTGTTCAATGCGCTGTGGCATTTCCATCACCTGGCGTTCATCGACCGGCTGGGGCGGGTGGCCGTGGCGCGGGGACGTGAATTGAGCATCGGCGTGAACCCCGAGGATGTTTCCAATGGCTCCGATTTCACGCTGTTCGGGCGGCTCGCCAATCTCGGATCGGTCGGTATCGAGTTTTTCGGTACACCCTCGCAACTGGCGACGTGGCGTCACACGCTGGCGCCTTTGCGCCACCGGGACGGCGGCCCTGAAATGGATCTGGTTGGTGAAATCAATGCCGGAGGGCATGGACCGAGCCGCTACGACAGGGAAACGGCCTTCGCCTTCTATTACGATGCAACGGGGTCGTGCAAGTTGCGGTTCTACAATACCCAATATGTCGAGGGGCCGTGGCCGGAACGCGCCTTGCTGGGGGCGGCTCAACAAGAGCGCTTTGATCACTGGATGGCCGGGGCAAACGCGTTTCTGCTCCGGCGTCAGGAAGAGGACAACATCGTCCGGAAGCGCGCGGATGTCACCGTGGTGGCCAGCCGCTCCGTGCTGGAATACCAGGCCGGTTCCAGCCATTCGCTGGAGCAGGAGGGCAATCTGGCGGCGTACCTGAATGTGTTGAATGTGGATTTTGAACAAGTAGGGCGCGACGCATGGAATGGTATTCTGGATACAAACACGCGCGTGCTTTTTTTCTGCCCGGCATTGGCCACGACCGCGCAGCTTGGGAGCGTCAGGACCTGGATTGAGGGGGCGGGGGGGGAGGAGCGGATACTGGTTTTGCATGGCGGCGCGGCATGGCGGAGCGACCGCAATATCGAACGGCCCGCGACCGACGCGGTCGTGTGGAAGCCGGATGCGTCTTACCGCGACAGCGTTTTGATGGATTCCGGAGTGAAGGAGGTCATTGATATCTCACTACTCCCAAAACCCGTTTGCCTGAGCAAGACGTTGCGTCGCGGCGACCGGGAATTGCAGGCTCGTTGGTGGGATGCGCCGCGGGAAGCACAGGGCATTGCGAGCGGCGGACGCGGGCGCGAAGTGTTGTTTGCAAGCGAGGAGGGCACGCCATTGCTGACGGCGTGGCGGGTCGGGGAAAACCGGGTGTTTCATATCAATCCGGATTTGCCTGTGCGCGGCGGCATCAACCGGCTGGGGGTGGATATTGTCGCCGCTGTTCTCGACAAAACCGGGATTCGTCCCTTCGCGCCCTTTCAGCCGGAATGGGCCATCAACAGGCATCCGGCTCCGGGCGGGGCGGTGGTGGTGGCATGGAACAAGGCGCTGCTGCGGGAACAGGAAAAGGCAAAACGCTTCGACCGGGTTGCATTAAAAATTCCTGGCGTCGTCAAGGTGTCGGTCGAGCCGGGGAAGGCGTTTCGTGTGTATTCGGTTTTTGATGGCGCCACATGGTTGTTGAAAAGCGATGCGAGCGGGATACTTTCTCTTCCTGCAAAAGATTCTCCGGATATTTTCTATTATGGACCCGAGTCGGAAACGCTCATGGCAACGTTTGCGGAGGCAAGGCGAGCCGTGGCAAGGGCGTTCGGGACAGAGTTAGGCGATGCCGCCCGATAAGTATCCGGAATCCGGATAAAACACATAATCAGCGTCATCCTCTCTCTCTTCTCCTCCGGCCCCCCCCCCCCCCCCCCCCCCCCACCGGTTACCCCCCCCCCCCCCCCCCCCTTGCCCGCTGCCGTCGCCCCGGCGTCCATTGCATACGAAATGGAGCGGATCGCGCCCGAGGGTTTTTTTGAACTCTTCCTCCCGCGCCGCGATTTTTTCCGCTACCAACTCCGAGCCACCTACGCCAACGGCCATATCTTCCAGGTGTTCGATCCCTGGTCCTTCCTCCCCACGCTCGGCGAGCAGGACCTGTACTTGTTCAACGAAGGCAACGAGCACCGCATCTACGAAAAACTCGGCGCGCACCCCCGCGTGATCGACGGTGTGGCCGGCGTGTCGTTCGCCGTCTGGGCGCCCTCGGCCCGGCGCGTTTCAGTCGTGGGCAATTTCAACCAGTGGGACGGACGCGCCTGCCCGATGCGCTCGCTCGGCGCCTCCGGCGTCTGGGAACTCTTCCTGCCCTCGCTCGGCGAAGGCGAACTCTACAAATACGAAATCTTCGACCAGGCGGGCAATATCCGCCTCAAGACCGACCCCTGCGGCACCCGGTTCGAGGCCCCCCCCGGCAACGCGTCCATCGTCTGCAACCCGCGCAAACACACGTGGGGCGACGACGCCTGGCTGGCCCGCCGCCGCGAGCAGGCCGGCAACCCCGACCGCGCCCTCTCGATCTACGAAGTCCATCTCGGCTCCTGGAAACGCAAGGTCGAGGACGGCGACCGCGTGTTTTCCTACCGCGAACTCGCCCCGCAACTCGCCGACCATGCGCTCGAACACGGCTTCACGCACATCGAGGTCATGCCCGTGGCCGAGCATCCGTTCGACGGCTCGTGGGGCTACCAGGTCACCGGTTTCTATGCGCCCACGCAGCGTTACGGCACGCCGGAGGATTTTGCGTTTTTTGTGGATCACCTCCACCAGCGCGGCCTCGGCATCATCGTGGACTGGGTGCCCGCGCATTTCCCGCGCGATGCGTTTGCCCTCGCCGAATTCGACGGCACGCACCTCTACGAACACTCCGACCCGCGCCAGGGCGCGCACATGGACTGGGGAACATTGATTTTCAACTACGGACGCCACGAAGTCCGCTGCTTCCTCGTCGCCAACGCCCTGTCATGGTTTGACCGCTACCACATCGACGGCCTGCGCGTGGACGCCGTCGCCTCGATGCTCTACCTCGACTACTCGCGCAAGGACGGCGAATGGATCCCCAACAAGTTCGGCGGACGCGAAAACCTCGACGCCATCGACTTCCTCCGCGAGACCAACCGCCTCGTCCACGAGTATTATCCCGGCGCGCTCATGATCGCCGAGGAATCCACCGCCTTCGCCGGCATCACGAAGCCCGTGGCCGAGGGCGGCATCGGCTTCGACTTCAAATGGAACATGGGCTGGATGCACGACACGCTCGGCTTCTTTGAAAAAGACCCCATCCACCGCCGCTGGCACCACAACGAACTCACCTTCGGCGCGCTCTACCAGTATTCGGAAAAATTCGTGACCGTCTTCTCGCACGACGAAGTCGTGCACGGCAAAGGCTCGCTCCTCATGAAAATGGGCGCGGGCGACATCCCGCAAAAAGCCGCCAACCTGCGCGCCCTCTACGGCCACATGTGGACCTGGCCGGGCAAAAAACTCCTCTTCATGGGCGGCGAATTCGGGCAAAGCTCCGAGTGGGCCTACGCGCGCCAGCTCGACTGGCGCCTCCTGCAATACCAGGACCACGACGGCATCCGCCTCCTCGTCCGCGACCTCAACCGCCTCTACCGCGACGAACCCGCCCTGCACGCCACCGACCTCACGCCGAAAGGTTTTTGCTGGATCGCCGGCGACGACGCCGCGGCCAGCGTGATCGCCTTCCTGCGCATCTCGCCCGACGGCAAAACGAAACTCGCCATCATCGGCCACTTCACGCCACTCGTGCGCGAAGACTACCGGATCGGCGTGCCGCACGGCGGCCGGTGGCAGGAAATCATGAATACCAACAGCGCGTACTACGGCGGCACCGGCCTCGGCAACGACGGCGGCAAACACGCCTCGCCGGTCGCCGCGCACGGTTTGGGGCAGAGCCTCCTGCTCACGCTCCCGCCGATGAGCGTCACGGTGTTTCGTCACGCGGGGGACTGACGGCGCGGGCGGTTTGCTGCACCCCCGCGTGGAAGTGGCGGGTGGCGCGGCGCAACTCCCCCGCAATGTGACGCCAGTCATCATCGGTCATTGCGCCGCCCCGCGCATCGCGCCAGGCCATCATCCGGGCGCGGATCTCGGCGGACAGCCTGATATCGTCATTAAAAACCCCGTACAACACCGCCGCGCAAGCGGCCATGGGCCGGGCGTACTCCTCGGGCGGGATGTTTTCCCGCCGTTGCTGCCACCATTCCAGTTCCAGCCGCGCGGCCTCGTCCGTCGCGAACGATTCGCCGCTCACCGTCCGGATGATATTGTAATATCTCTCCAGATACGGAAGAGCCTCCCGCGCCTGCTCCCTGCTCCTCGACTTCTGGAACACCCGGGCGGCCCGCGCCGCCTGCCAGCCGATTTGCAAGCTGCGCGCCGGAGACGCCCCGAGCTGACGCCGGCACAAGCGGTAAAGATCACGTGTGAGCCGGACGTAATTTTTCTCATAATAATGCCGCCACGCCTGCGCGTCGATCCGCGCCACCTCGTCGGGGTCGAAGCTGCGCAGCCGCGCCGCCCGCGGCCAGAAGGCGTAGGCCGCACAGAGGACGATGGCGAAAACGGCAGTGGCGACAATGCGTCGTCGCCGACGTTTGCTGTGCGTGGAAGCAGGGGAGGGGGGGGGGAGGGGGGCTTGTCGGGAGTCAGTTACGTGCATGGCAAAGAAAAGACGGATTCCATCTACATGCAGATTGCGAAGATCGGGCAAGGACATCTCCACACGGGCGGGAAGCCCGGAGGGATTTTCGATTCTCGATTCTCGATTTGGCAGACTGTCGCTTCGCTCGAAACGATTGAGGGAGCAGTTGGTTATCCATCCGGGGCGCATTTTCAAAAGAAGACGCATTCCGGCGTGGCACGGGCTTCCAGCCCGTGTTTCCGGGAGCGAAAGAGAGAAAGAGAGAGAAAAAAAAGGGGGGGGGGGACGCTCTTTCCGG
>JAISAX010000683.1 GCA_031266495.1 Opitutaceae bacterium | reverse complement strand
GCATCGGATGAAACACTGTCTAACGGGGCCGGCATGGCGCAAACCATTATGCTTCCGTACAGCCTTGCAAAGCCTCTTTCCACAACCGGGGTCAAGGTTCTCCCCCCCCCCCCCCCGTCTTGCGGAAACGGGAGGTTTGGCCACCTTGTGTTTGCGGTTCCGGATCGCTCGCCATCACTGCGGGTTGATGAACAGGTCGGGGATGTCGGTGGCGGCGGATTCGACGCATTCGCCGAAAAGCACCGCGCGCCCGGCGCCGGTTGCGGTTTGCCGGAATTCGCGGAGCGCGACATGGCGCAGACGGAGCGTCGGTTGGCCGGGGGCCTGATCGCGGGAAAGGTCGCGACGGAAATGGCGAAGGCGCACGTTCTCCATCCGGGTTTCGAAGCGGAGGAGGGCAATGGGATTGTTGGCAGATTTGGCGACCAGCAGGTCCGAGGCGTCGATGTTGCGGAGGAGGCCGACGCCGTCGGGAAAGGGCGGGGCGGCTTCGTCGAACAGCGGCACACGGCAGCCGCGGGCGGCGTCGCAGTTGATGGCGGCCACCTCGCAGGTGCCCCGCACGTTGCGGAGGGTGATGTTTTCGACAGGCGACCGGACGCTGAGCAGGCGCACGAAGCTGTGGCAGCCTTCGGCCTCAATGTCCTCGATGTGGATGTTGCGGATGGGGCCGCAGGTCATGCCGTTGACTTCGGTGCGGGTGAGGGCGTCGTCGGCGTTGAGGGCGACCATGTCGTCGCCCGTGACGCCGGGGTGGAGTCCCTTGATGTCGCGGATAACGCCGTCCTCGCAGTGGCCGCCGAGGTGAACGCCGTCGTTGTTGGGGCGCACGCGCGTGGAGCTGAAGCGGATGGTCTCGATGTGAAAATCGCGGGCGCGGGTGAGGCGGAGGTGGTAGGCTTCGGCGTCGCGCAGGTGGAGGTCGCGCAGGCACAGGCCGGTGACGTTGCAAAAATGAAGCATGGCGCCGGAGTAGCCCGCGTCGAAGAGACCGGGGGGGCGCGGATTGCCGGTGTTGTTGCCATCCCAGATGCCGCCTTCGATGGTGATGCCGGTGTCGGCGTCGGCGTCAGCAGTGGCGGTGGCGGGGTTGGTTGCGTGGTTGGCGTTGGTGAGGAGGTAGTCGTTGGCCGTGCGCGCGGCGCCGTCGGCGAGGGCAAGGGTGGCCTGCGGGGCGAGGCTCAGGTGAGTGTGGGCGTGGATACGGAGGGTGCCACCGATCTTGTAGTGGCCGGGAGGAAACATGACGTGTCCGGGGCGGGCATCGAGCGCGCGCTGGATGGCTTCCCGGTCGTCGGCAAGGCCGTCACCGCGAGCGCCGTAGTCCGTGATTTTTTTCGGGGGAGTGTTGTTTGCCATACGCAGGACGGGTGCCAGCGGAGCTGGCCGGAATCAATGCAATTCCCGGCTGCGGTCCTGGCGCGGGCGTATCTCAAAAACTGGACATGCAGGAAGCAAAGCCGAGGCGCGAGCGTCTCGCCCGCTCCGGGAGCGGAGTAGCGGGAGGGAGGCGGGGAGGCATGGAGGCGGCGCTTCGCGCCGTCCACGGGGATTGGCAGAAAAAGCCCGTGCCACTCCGGAGCCTGTCCGGAAATTGAGATGCACCCGCTGCGTCTTGCCGGTCAGAGGGTCGCCGCTTTTTGCGGATGCTTCAGGAAACGTACCGAACCGTCGAGATAACCAAAGGTGGCCGATTTCTCGTCGTCGGCTCCCGGAGCAGAATGATGCACGTTCATTTTCAGTGTCGGGAAGTCCCCCCGCTGGTCCCAGATCACCGGGATGCGGGCGGAATCGGATGTGTCGATGCGGGCGGGTGTGTCAATGCGTCCGGTCGCGTCCCAGTCCGGAAAAATTTTCCGGCAGGCGGAGTAGGAGCATTCCCAGGACGCGCCTGCCGCGGGATTCACCAGCGGAGCCGCCCCTAGCGCCCGGTTCACCGGACATACGAGAATCTTTTCATCCCCTTTTGTCATCAGGCCGATACTGGTCCCGGCACGCTGGTTCGTCATGAGAATCTGGATGCGCGTGTATTCGTCGTTTCCACCAACATCGTCCACCAGGGATCCGCGATTGTCATTCGCTCCCAGCACCATGTAGTTGACGATCTGCCGGATGTTGCTCCGGCATTGGGCGGCGCGCGCGGAAAAACGCACTCGCGATACCACGGGAATCAGGATGGCGGCGAGGACGCCGATTATCGTGATGACAGCAAGCAACTCGATGAGCGTGAAACCGGATGGCAGGGAAATTGGCATGAAGTTGCGTAATTTTTTCATGATACCGGATTGTTTTTACAGAAGGAAGGCGGGGGAGGGGAGGGAGGGAAGACAATAAAGAATTAAGAATTAAGAATTGGCGGCTTCGCCGTCGCTTCGGCTGCCGGGATGTGGCGGGGGGAGCGGGGGGGGGGGGGGACATTGCGTGGGTTTGGAATTCTTAATTCTTAATTCTTAATTCTTAATTCCCCGCCTTCGGCGGGGGATCGATAAGCAGGTTCCGGATGTTTTCTTCCTGATTTGCAGCGATTTTAATATCGGCGCGGCCAAAGGTGTTGCCACGGAAGACGAGGGATTCCACCGGGCGTCTGGCAAGCAGGGAGAAAATCGTGACAGCAGGCGCGCCAGGGATTCGCAACCAGCGGGTGCCCGTGATTTCCAGTCGCACGGGCGCGGAACCGAAGAGCGTGATGGCGCCGCGCGTCGGCGAAAGTTTCCCGGTCGCGCAGTTTTCAATCGTGTTGCCGGAGAGCGTCACGTCGCCGATGCGCGGCAGGAATTCCTCCTGCTGCCAGAACGCGATGGCCGATTGAAACGTGTCGTGTATCGTGTTTCCGGCTACGCGGATGTTGTTCCCCGCGCAGATGGCGATGCCGAAGCCTTCGCGGGTTCCGGTGATGGTGTTGTTTTCGATGGCGACGTCCGCGGGGGCGCGGGTGAGGCCGCCGGTCTGGTCGAGGCGCAGGCCGGCGTCGCGGTTGTTTTCCAGGTGGCAGGAGGTGACGCGCACGGCGTCGCTCGATTCGATGGCGATGCCGGATGTGCCCGCGCCACGCACCGTGTTGCCGGTGAGTTCGACATTGTGGCAGGTGTCGATGCGGATGCCCGGGCCGGCGGAACCGGTGGACGTCACGTGTTCGATGGCGAGTTGCGCGCAGCCGGCGGCGTCGAGCAGGGCGCGGTTGTGGCGGACGGCAACGGGCGTGGCGGCGGCGGGGGGCGTGAGGCGGAATTCGAGGTTGCGGATCGTGACGCGTTCGCTGGCGACGATGCGCAGGCCGATGGCGTCGGGGTTTTCGAATACAAGGATGGCTCCTGGTTCGCCTTCGATGCGCAGGGCGGTTTTTCCGGATACGAGCAGGTGGCGGTCGAGGGCGCTGAAGAGTGTGGCGCGATCGGAGGTGGTCGTGGCGATGCGGTAGCGTCCGGCAGGGATGCGCAGGACGCCGCCTGTCGCGGGTACGGCATCAAGGGCGCGCCGGAGGGCGGCGGTGTCGTCCGCAACGCCGTCGCCGCGAGCGCCGGAATCACGGACGTTGTTCAGGGTGAGCCGGGGAACGGGAGTTGCCACGGGGGGAGGGGGGGGGCGGGAGACGTCCCGGACGAGCCGGTACATGTCATGGAAGGGGGCCGCTCCGGCGCGGGCGCGGGCGGTGGTTGTAGTGGTGAACCCGGACGCGGACGCGCCTGGAGCGGCGCCGGAATCCGCGGCGATGAGAGGCGGGGTGTCCGTCCTGTTGGCATGGAAACTGGCGGCGGGTGTTTTTCCGGTGATGGAAACGCTGCCGCCGCGATTGGCGACGAAGGTGTTGTTTTCGAGGCGCAGGCCGGCAACGCTCGTGTTCGCCTCGACCTGGAAACCGAGGCCGGAGGCGGCTTCGACGTGGTTGCCTCGAATGACCACGCCTTGCGGGTCGAGGACCTCGATTCCGGTTTTGTATTTTTCTGTTGGATACCTGTGGAAGTTGATGCCGTCGCCGCCGGTGGCGTGGAGGGTGTTGTTTTCGATGAGCGCGTCCCGGATGTTGAATTCGCCGAGGATGCCGCCCGGATAGGCGCCTTTGGAGAAGTTGAGGTTGTTTCCGATGAGGGTGTTGCCGCGGATGACGGGGCGGAGCACGGGGTCGCCGTCAACGGGCCGGTGGCCGTGGGCGTGCAGGAAAATCGCGGGGAGTTGGGAGTGTTCGATCCAGTTGCCCGCGACTTCGATGTCGGCGCCGCCGACGGACACGCCCCGGCATTGGGGGGCGATGAGGGTGTTGTGGAGGAAGCGGTTGGCGGTGGCGGGGCGTTTGATGCCTTGCACGGAAATGGAGGCGAGGGCGTCGTCTCCGCTGTACTCCACGGTGTTGTACGCGACGGTGATGCCGGACGCGGTGTCGAGGTGGATGCCGTCGGCGGTGGTGTTGCGGACGCGGCAATCGACGATCCACGAGCCGGAGCAGCCGCGCCGGAAGAGCGGGCCGATCACGCCCTGGTCAAAGGCGACGCGCAGTAGTTGAACTCCGGATACTTTGCGGGCGTCGGGCGAATAGCTGCCAAACTGGAGCGCGTACATGCCGCGAAACAGGCCGCCGCGGGCATTGTAATAAGGGTAGATGGAGAAGGAGAGGTCGCGCAGGGTGATGTTTTCCGCGCTGCCGAAATCCCACGCGTAGGCGGCGTCCCACGTGCCTGTCGCGATGGAGCGGGGTATGCAGCGGATTTGCGAGGCTTCGCCTTCGCCGACGATGTGGATGCGGCGCAGGGGTTCGCCGTGGTCGCCTTCAATGTTCCAGGTGGCCTGGGCTTTTTTGTTGTAGAACGCGTAGGTGCCGGCGGGCACGTAGAGGATGCCGCCAGCGGTGCCGATGCGTTTCAGGGTTTTGAGCGCTTTTTCGAAGGCGGGCTGATCGTCGGTTTCGCCGTCGCCGGTCGCGCCGGCGTCGCGGACGTTGACGACGGGGAGCGCGGCATAATCGGTGCGCGGCAGGTTCTCCAGGCCGGGGCGTTCGTAGAAGGAGGGCGGGAGGTTGGAGAT